>JAHENH010000101.1 GCA_018609935.1 Halobacteriales archaeon
GCATCTTAATCTCATGTAATTTCCTTCTTTGGTGGTTCTTCATATGCCATAACATATTTAACCGCACAATCTTCGCATGTATCTTTCTTTTCTCTTTCTATTTCTTCACCATTTTCTAGAGTTGCCACAAAATTATAAATTTCTTTCTCACAAAAATAACATTTTTCAGTCATCTTTATCACCATCATCTTCTATTTTTTCTGAAAGTTCATCTGCAATAAGCTCTATCATCTCAAGCATGTATTTTATATCATTAATATAATCAATACATCTTCGACAATTATAACAATCATTACGATCATTACACTTACATTCTTTTATATCAATTACTTTACTTCGTATATCTTCCGCGAATTCTTCAATATCCTCCGCCATTTCTTCAATTATTTGTTGTTCAACAACCATATTATCCCAAAAATGCATCTATTCGGTTTTTTTTAGATCGTCTTGGTCGATCGTGAAAAAATCCCTGATTTCATTATAGTATCCTTCACCATTCTCTTTTTCTTTCTTTGTTATAAGAACTTGGCATTTCTGTCCTTCTAGGTCTTCTAAAGTTGTGTTGCCGTTCTCTATTATTTTCTCAACATTCAAGTCAAAGGCTTCATAGACTTTTCTTAGGCTATTTTTCTTATGGTCTGTCAATTCGGCACCTGAAGTATAGAAAACTCGGTCTTTGTAGCCCTCTTCAGCATTTAGGACATCAAACATGTGCAACAGATAGAAATCTTGGTCTTCGTATTGACTCTGCTTCTTCTTTGCGCCTACATACTCAACTTTATACTTGCCGGGTTCCAGCGCTTTCTTTTCTTCATATTCTTCCGTTTTCTTTGTTTTTATTTCAATATCTGTGTCATATTCTTCATCACCTTCACCAACTTTCTTTATATCTTCAGGATCTGTCAAATCTTCAGGATCTGTCAAATCTTCCTGTTTCTCATCCTCTTCAAATTCAACTGTTTCTTCTTTCATATTATCACCTTGAATATAATTATCTGATCTCATCCACAAACCTAATCCTGCAGGTTGCCATTTAGTCATCTCAAACACCTCAACCGCTCATATTCTTTTAAATCTAACCCATATAAAGTCCTCACTCCAATTCTTCTATAGTATTCATTTTCTATATCTTGTATTTTTTCATTCATTCTTATCACCTTCACAATATTATATATAAAGGTAAACATTTAAAAAGGTAATATTTCTACAATATTAAAAACGATAACTAAAAATGTAAAAATAATTCCAAGAAAAACTATTGTTAAAGTCAAAAATTCAAGTATTTTCCTAAAATTCGGATCAAATGGCACTGTCAATTGTATTGTTTTATCTTCAACATCACCAGTCCCAAGTAATTCATCCTCTATTTTTATTCCATTATAACAATCATAACAATAATAATTATCTCTGCCAAATTTTAAGGCATCGCCAAATCCAATAACAATATTATTCGCATTGCTTTGCCGGATCATTATTTTAATTGCTTTCTCAACATATTTGCCACAATTATCACACTCATGAGGTTCTTTAGTCATAATTTTCACCTATTAACCAATCTGTAAATAAAAATATTACAGAAATTATTATAATACCTAAAATTAAGAAAGGGAAGAAAATATAACGGAATTTCATCTCGACCATCTCAATCTTTCAGCTTCTTTAAGACTCAATCCAAAACAGTCAATCATTGCCTTTCTTCTATGCCATTCGTCTTTTATTCTTCGCATCTTTGTTTCATTTATACCATCCATTCTTATCACCTTCACAATATTATATATAATGCATAAAGTTTTTAAAGGTTAATTTCTGGAGGCTCATGACGATCCTTGAAAAATCGGTATTTTTTGTCGGATAATTCTCTTATTAATTGTGTTATTATTTGATTTCTTGAGGTATTTTTTTGGTCTGCTATTCTGTCGGCTTCCCTAATTAAACTTTCTGGAATCTTTACAATCATTTGCTCTCTGTCAATTTCTCTCCGCCAAATTCTCTGGGCGCCAGGTACTCCTAGCTTTTCTTTTTCTTTTTTATCTTTATCTTCAGTCATCTTTATCTACCTCAACAGTTTGGTCTACGGCTCATTTTTATCACCAAAATTCTTATATTTCTCCCACAAATCAGGCCATGTATTTTTTATTTTTCTTGTGTTTTCTGCGTCTGCCCTTTCGATAGTCTCGCCTAGATAACTAACAAAACTACCGCCGTATTTTTTCATATTCCCTGCGACGTTCCTTTTTTCTTCTTCAGTTATTTCAGTCATCTTTATCACCTAATAAGGATCCCTAAATGTTGGGTTATGATCGATTACCAATTCTTCAATATCCCTTCTTTGTTCGGGTGTCATATGGTCCCAAATGTAGCCGGCTTTCTTATCCTTAAGATTCTCAATAAAAGCACACTCGAGGCACCAATTCGTTTCTAGTCCATTCTCGTATTTTTTTCCGCAAATTTCACACTCATTCATGTTTTTCACCTAATCCTAGACATACATCTTTCAATGCTCTTCCACTCTCGTCTGCAAAAACTCCAGGCATTACTCCAATTTCTTTTCCTTCAGGTTCTTCAACTTTTACTTTTCCACAATCTTCACAAATCTTAGTTTTATTTTCATTCATTCTTATCACCTTCACAATAATATATATAAGGGAAAATGTTTAAAAAGGTATTTATTCTTTCATTTCTTCAATTTCTACTTTTTCATCATTTAAAAATATTGCGTCTCCTTCGCTATAATTATATATTTTATGTTTAGATACGTATTCCGTTATTTTGCTATTTCTTTCTTCATCTAGATTTATGCAATATAGATATTCATCAGGGCTATTTTTATCATATTTTCCTTCCAACTTTGCAAACAATTTACCGTCATATTCAAAAGCGTCCTTTACTTCAAATTCATCTTCTACAAAAATTATGTCGCTCTCATATCCATCCATCTTCAAATCCTTATAGACAATCTTTTTTACTTTATCATTTTCAGCGCATTTTTCTTTTAATTCATCCGTAAATCTCTCAGGTTTTGCTTTTTCAGATTTTTTTCCGTTTTCTTCATTTTCGTATTGTATCCAAACTGTTTCGCCCAATTCTATTTTATCTTTAGCTTCCATCATCATCACCTTCACACTATTATATATAAGGGAAAAACCTTTTAAAGGGTTGGATTACCTTACATTTTTGAGAAATTCAGATTTTTGACCTGTCTGTTCTTCCCAGCGGTCTATGATCACATCTATATATTTGGGCTCTATCTCCATCATGTAACATCGCCGGTCTAACTGTTCGCAGGCTATGAGAGTTGAACCAGAACCACCAAACAAATCTACCACAATGTCTTTTGATCTTGAACTGTTCTTAATCGCACGAGCTGGAAGTTTAACAGGTTTTTGGGTAGGGTGGTCATATTCGCTGTCTCTATCAATTTCCCAAACATCAGATTCGTTTTTTGATTTAAAATCACCATAGAATGCTACTAATTCATACTGTCTACGATAACCCGACCCCATACCAAAATGTTGTTTTTTCCATACAACCAAGCTGTCTGGAATACCCCTTAATCCATATAGCAAACCAACAGTTTCGAAATCTAGACA
>JAHENH010000102.1 GCA_018609935.1 Halobacteriales archaeon
TATCAGTATCACGAATACCACCATCATCTGGAATTTCTACTTTGCCAATTAGTCTTGGAGTATAAGATGTACCGTCAGCAAGCACGTTAATTCCTAATACTCTTGCTATTCGTTCAACATAATACCCAATGTTAGATACTCTTGGTTTAAGTTCACCGTCAAGGGTACTTTCGTAAGTTGCATAACGTTGTGCTTCTAGTGCTTGATGAATTTCTTTAATTCTTGGTGTATCTACCACAGTGTAGCTCCTTACTCTTTCGTCTTCTAATTCGTAGTTAACATCACAAATATCAATTGCTTCTTCTTCAGTAATAGGCATTATTTTAGGTTAAAAGATAAAATACCTGTATGCTTTCCCTCAAAAAGAAAGGAAAATACTGTATCACTACTGTCTATTGTGCCATCAGTTTTAAGGGTTACTCTTTCTATTGGTTCAAGCTCTCTTGAATCAGGTAACATACGATAGCGATATACTGCACTAAACAATTCACCATCAATTACAGTCTGTAATTTTCCATCTGATGTTGTTAGAACAGGAATATCACAGTAGATTCCTTCTATACTTTCATGGAAAATAGGAATAACTCTAGAAGGAATCATTGAACGAACAGGTAAAACGACTGCTCTAGTACCTTCTATTCTTGCTGTATTAAGCACCTCCATAATATCTTGATCTCTATTTGGCTCATAGGTATAGGGATTGACATCAATAAATCCTTCTTCCTGTATATTTCCAACATAAATAACGTTTTTATCAGGATAATCCTCAAGTGGATATTCTAATAAAACATCACCATCATAAAATGCTGAATTGCTAATCAAATTAAAGTAGCTAAAAAACAATTCTTTTACAGGTACTTCTTCAATTACTTCTTCTTCTTCTATTATTTCCCTAATACGGTCAATAGTTACAATCGTTGGTTTATTTCCTTTGTCTTCTATTTCTGAATTACAAGATGTAAGGTAAACTGTACTGGTTTTTTCTAAGTCTCTATCAGCATAAGTTACTGCATTAAAAATCAAACTTGCATCTAACCCCCCTGTGTATGTACTAACATCCCCCTCTGTCTTAAAGAAGTATTCATACTCCCACTCTATTGATGAAAGCACCTTCATTCTTTTAGGAAACTCTTTATCTAGTAACTCAATAAGTTTATTTATTGTGGATTCTAAGTCACTGTAAAGAATAAACTCGGGGTTATCGCTATTGTTAATTATTTCATCCTCTAATTCTTGAGTGGAAGCAACCAGAGAGTTGATTTTAAGATCGGTTAAGTCTATTACCGTTTCTCCAGATTGTAAATAAATCTCTTCTTTATAGAGCCAGTCTAGTTTAGTTTTATCAAGTTTCCCGTCATAATTATTGTGAAATTCAAAAAAGTAGTCTGCTCCTTTATAAAAAGACAGACTAGCGGGTTTCGATAAACTAACCTTGACTTTTTCAAAAGTTATAGGGGTAGGGTCTGCACCTTCAAGTTGATTACCTCGTGATAGTTCCTCAACATTAGAAGTTGCTCCATCCATTTTTCGAGAAAGCCAAGCATTGATATTAATCCCTGACACTATTGCTTGGTCATCCATAAATGAATCCGAGTCATCTATTAAAGACCAATTATTAGGGTCTAATGCAAATCGTTTTGTAAAGTAGTCTAGAGGGAAAGATAACTCCTGTAATAAACGATAGAAACGTTGTAGGTAAAGGTCAGCAAAGGACAGGTTTTTCGGTGTGTATCGTTCACACAAAACTAGACTTACAGGTTTTACTGAAGTGATAGCGGGGAAATGCCTACCAAACCGTTTAACAAGATAATCTGTAACAGCATTAGACCATTCCATGAACATAAAATCGTTAGTTTGATACGCATCAAATGGATAAATAAAAGCGTTTTTTGTTTCAGGTATGTAGCGGTCATCTGTAGAAGTAGGCATATTCTAGTTGTATTGTGCAGTTTATAGCAGTATTGTTGGCAGTAACGTTAAAAGATAAGTCATTTGTTCTAGGTATTCTTAAATAATCATTATTAGCTCCGCTTTGACTGTCTCCAATTGTTCCCATTTGGAAATTTTGTCCATCAAAGTCTATAGAACTTAAATTTGTAGCTACAGCCGTTCCGTTTAGTATGACGTCAAAAGTAAAATCCCCACTTTCTGTAAAGATGTTTATGTAGTAAAGTCTAAACTCACTGTTAGCTCTTACTAATAATTTATAGTTTCTTATCTGTATATCCCCTAAATAAAGCTCACTTGATTTAAGCCGAGACGGTTGTATGTTGTAGAGGGTATTAGGGTTATTGTATTCAATAAAGACAATCCCAATTTCATTTACTCTTTCGGGAGGCAACAAACTTGTTGCTTCATTTCCACTAAAAACATAAGCAGTTTTCCCTCCGAATTGAAAAAGATTAAAAATCGTTAGGCTAGATTGTGCCTGACTAAAGTCGTAGCTTGAACTACTACCAGACAAATAAACTTTATAGTCACCTACTGGCGATAAAAAGTTGTAAAAGCCAATTACAGTTGCTCCCGATATGGATACTTCAATGTTAGGTGTGCCTGAAGGGTATCCACCAATAATGTCGCTTGCTCCGTTTGCTTGGTCATCAAAAGTACAACTTTGAAAGGCAAACTTATAAGTACCTGATAATATATTACTCGATATATTAAAAAATACATAGGAATTGTTAGCCCCAATTCTTAAAGTAGTAGAAGTAAAGATATAGTTAGCAGAAGGGGAGATACTATAAACTTGGTCAAAAAATAGGTTGCAACTATTAAACTTAAAAGAGAAATTGTTAATGTACGAACCTAACTTAATTATGTCCTCTTCATAAGTTGCTGATACTAAGTCAAAATTGAATCCTTCAAGAGTAAGGATGTTTCTAGAATTAGAAAAGTTACCACCTATATCACTGCTATTAGGGATAAACTTAGATAAGAAAGTTACCGCACTAAAATCTAAAAAATCTACTGTAATAGGATTGGCATCTAGTTGTTGTAGTTGAATTGTTATAACAGCTTTTGTAGCAAGTAAAGATAGCACTGCCCCCCAAGTAGCTAAAGGAGTTGTATTAGTTAGACCATCGTTAGTGTCGTCTCCATTGACAGTATCCAAGTAAATAATAGTTGATTCATCCCACAATTCTAAACCACTTAAACTGCTAAAATCTTGATTTAACCATTCAAGTGTTTGGTTAACTTTGGCAATTAAATCAGATGCGTTACTACCACCAGAACTTGTTGCTGGGTCTGGTTGGTCATTAACGTCAGTGAAAATTGGTGTCTTCTGTTGTGTGTAATCGTAAGCCATTATGTTAATTCCTTAGTTTTGAGTGGTAAGTAGCTAATAGGGTCAAATGAAACTGGTGTATATAACGCTCGTTCGCCATCAGATAAACGAAAGTTAAAGAATTGTTCTAAAGTCCCATTATTAA
>JAHENH010000103.1 GCA_018609935.1 Halobacteriales archaeon
TACGTTTGAGGTTGAGGGGACGTATAGTTATTATTGTATTCCTCATAAGACGTTGGGTATGGTTGGAAGGATTGTGTGTGGTAGTCCTGGTGGTCCTGGGGAGCAAAATGAGATACCTGATCCGATGCCTGGTGGAGCACAGGGAAAAGGAATAGTACCCCCAAGCCAAGCCATAGTACAACAACAAAAAATCCCCTACCCATACACACAAGAACAACAAGGTGGTGGACAACAACAAGGTGGAGGCCAACCTCAAGCAAGAACTTTGGAAGAAACAGGCGTCCCATATCAAGCGCATTTCGTAGGTGTTGGGGCTATATTGGCTGTTGGAATATCTTTACTCTATAGTTTTTACTTTCTTAAATATGCAGATAGTCCCCAACATCAAGACCAAAGGGATAGATAAAATGTATAAAAAAAATAAATGGGTGATAATAGATGGCTAAATATGGAGAAATAAGAAGATATGAACCTCCACGTGAGAGTCTAGCAGGACTAATAGCTATAACAGTATTTACAATTATAGAATTTATACTGGTTGCAATCTTTCTAATAGAGATAACTGGTGGAAACGTAACTAGTATGGCTTCAAATGTATTTCTAGGTACAGTGTTAGGGTTTATATTCATAGATCTTGCGTTACTATTGATGGTTTATAAAATGGAATTTCTACCAGATGTCTTAGTTGTAAAGAAAAGAAGAAAGAAACCCGAAGATATATGGGTTGCAGAAGAAGACGTAGAAGGGGAAAGTATGAGAGAAAAATTTGAACAAGACCTTAGAAAGTCTTCATCTCCATTTAAAAGAAAAATATGAAAGTATAGATTATGGAAAGGGAAGATCTTCCTAAACATAAAGAATGGATTAGAGATAAGGAAAAAGACCTAACACTTGCGGAAAAAGGATACCTTAAAACCCTAACATTTCTAGATAAAAGACTAGAAATATCAGGATATCTTGAATTCATAGAAAACCTATATTATAAAACATATCTTCAGCTACCTCTTACACATACAGAACAATACCAACTAGACAATAAATTTTGGTATTGGTATCCACTATATGCCCTAGGATCTTTCTCTCTACTAGCATATATAATGACTATGATTACTGGACTATTACTAGGATTATATTATAGTCCAGGAGCTGCTGGGGCTACTGGAGCTGAAACTATTGCATATAAATCAATAAAGTTCATAATGACAGATCTGAATTTCGGATTATTCCTTAGGTCACTACATAGATGGTCTGCACAGATCATGGTGGCAGCAGTGTTCTTACATATGCTTAGAGTTTATTTCACAGGAGCCTACAAACAACCAAGGGAAGCAAACTGGGTTGTAGGTATAGTGTTGCTATCTCTTACAATGCTTTTCGGATATTCAGGATATTTATTACCTTGGGACCAACTTTCTGTTTGGGCAGCACAGATAGGTGTTGAAATGTCTTTATCTATACCAATAATAGGTGACTGGGTTGCACAACTAGTCTTTGGAGGATTCACCCCATCTGGAGATACATTAATCCGTATGTATATAATACATGTATTTTTACTTCCACTAACCGTTACAGCACTAATTGGAATACATCTCTGGTTTGTTTGGGTGCAAGGAATAGCAGAACCACACTAAAAACATAAAATAAAAAATATGACAGAAAAAACAAAAAAACACAAACGAAAAATGACTGATGGTGGAGAAGTAGAAAAATCTGATGAAGACATAGAAGAACTATTAGAGGAAAACGAACAACTAAAACAAAGACTAGAAAGTTTTGAAGAGGACTATGCTGAAGAAAAACCTAGTTTTGAGGACAGGAAACAAAACACAAAAGGTCTAGCTAAACTGAGCTATGAATATCTAGAAAGATCTAAAGCAGAAAACAAACGAGTTAGACAACAGAAAAACTATAAAGAAGTTTCTCTTCAGCCTCTATGGCCCCATGAAATGGTTAGAAACCTCTCAATTGCAGCCTTTTTCACAGGCATGATGATATTGGTAGCAGCTCTACTACCTCCACATATAGACGCACCAGCAAACCTAAGTGAAACTCCTTTTATAATCCTTCCTGACTGGTATCTATACTGGTCATTTGGACTTTTAAAACTTGGACCAATAAATCCAAATATAGCCTTCCTTGGGGGCCAGAAAATAGTATCAGATAGAGTATTTGGTGTCGTAGCTAACATTGTAGTAGTAGGAGTTCTACTTATACTACCATTTATAAACCCAGGAAAAGCACGTCGTCCTGTAGAAGAACCTTTCTGGGCTTCAATAGGTGTAGGAGGAGTAATATTTGCATTCACAATAAGTGTACTAGCAGTACAAAATATAGTAACAGAGTTTTCAATACTTGGATTTTCACTATCCTCAAGTCTACTATTCGATCTTACATTTATACTACCAATACTAGCTGCACTAATAACTTATCCAATCCTCAAAGCCTTCCAACAAGGATATATGTATGACTTAAACAGAAGATACTACAGACTAAGATAAACCACAAACCAAGATAAATTGACACCCTCCCCACTTTAAAGGGCGAGAATTCCCCGAAGGGGGATATTCAGGTCCTACCTAACTCACTTTGTTTGTGGGGGAAGGGGGGTTGTCAGTGAACTTTTCTTCTAACCCGTTACAGGGTAGTCGGTGTAGTTGCTGTTCGGATTTACCGTTCCTGACTTCCGAGCTAGTTGACCGTGGCTCTTCCTCCCATTACCTAAATCCGTCAAACACGGATTAAGGAAAAAGGGTCTCCGAGCCAAAGAAGATGAAAAGTTGAGATGTATCGGCATACTTAAGTTTATTAAGCCCTACCTTTGACAACGTGTATTTCGATGACAAAAAGCTTGGGTGGTTTTAGAGTGCGTGAAATAGAGGTTGATGAAAACATATATCGAGTTTCAACTATACTTTCTATATTAGTATCTATGGGGTTAATTGTTTCAGGATTGTTTATTATAGATATTGGGCTTTCAGGCCAGCAAAATATAGGTATAATATTAGGGTTAATATTAATTTTGGTTGCTTCTATGTTTTATATATTTTCTTCCAGATTTATACATCAAGCTGGAGGTGAAGAAAAAAATGGCTGATGAGTTTGCAGTAGGAGGGATATTTGGGACAGTAGGAGGGTTTTTGTGGTTAATATTCGCAGGTTTATATAAAACACCGTCTTTTGAAGAACAGTTTACAGCGGTAGTGGAAAATCCTGTACATATAGGTATTCCTACAGATATAGGGTTGTTCCTTGCTGATCTGTCACTTGCTCTAATGATACTTGGGCCTATTACATGGTGGATTGTAGTTCCAATAGCTAAATGGACTGTAACAAAACAAAGAAGGAAAACAAAAGATAATACTGAACTTGAATAAATAGGTAGAAAGGATAATGTGGATCCAGAAATATTCAAAGAAATAATAGAAAAATTATATAATACTTATAGCCCTTCTAAGAGAAAAACTGATCCTTGGGAAGAAATAGTACTTACTATTTTATCACAAAATACAAACGATGGAAACCGAGATAGAGCATTCAAACGGTTATGGAATAAATATAAAACACCAAACAAAATATTAGAGGCAGATAAAGAAGAGATAGAAGAACTTATAGGTCCTGCAGGGCTTGCGTCTTCAAAGACACAATATCTGAAAAATGCAGCTAGATATATAAGAGAAAAGCATGAAGGTGACACAGACTGGATAAAAAATAATCCACCAAAGGAAGTACATAGAGAACTTACAAGTATAAAAGGAATAGGCCATAAAACAGCTGATGTAGTATTAATGTTCTCTGCTGACGCGGATCTATGTCCTGTAGACACACATGTCTATAGAGTGTCTAAACGGCTAGGTATTGCTGACGGATCCAAAAAAAAGGTTAGACAACACCTACAAGAACTAAGGGATTATGTTGATCTAGATAAAACACATCTATCACTCATAGCGCATGGACGTAACACATGCAAGGCACGGAGTCCTCTGTGTAGTGAATGTATAGTTGAAGAAAAATGTGAAAAAATAGGAGTTGAAGATTAGTGTCAGAGAATCTTCCTTTCTCTAAATGGTGGCTAATACTAGTTTCCTCGATTTCTCTTGCTGCTGTTGGAGCATACCAGTATGCATGGCCCTCAATAAAGACACCAATAGGAGAAATACTAAGTATATCAACTCTATCTTTAAGCACAATATTTACTTTATTTATACTATTTCAATCAATTTCTCAGTTCCCAATAGGATGGCTTAGAGACAAAAAAGGCCCTAAAATACCATTACTTATAGGTACAACCCTAGGAAGTCTAGGCTTTCTAGGTGTAGTGGTTTCTAGTACACCTATACATCTAGCTTTCTTTTATTGTATAGGTGGAATAGGTACAGGTGCTGTCTATACAGTAGCGATCAATACGCCAGTAAAATGGTTTAAAGAAAAAAGAGGACTGGCATCAGGCATAGTAGCTATGGCATATAGTGGAGGGAGTTTTTTTATAATACCTATATTTAGCTCTATAAACTACCAACATGGACTTATAGGTCTAAGCGTCTTAATTTTTTCTTCTACAGCTATAGCGTATTTTATACTTAAAGACCCTGAAATCCGTGAAACTAAAAAAACAAAAAGAAAACAAAAAAACAGCTATAGTTGGCATAAAACCCTCAAGACATGGCAGTTCTGGATCCTATATGGGATATTCATAATAGTTAATGGTATAGGGCTGATGCTTGTAGATAAAATAATTGGTTTTGCAACAAATAATGGGTTATCCTCAACTATAGCTATAACTGCAGCATCACTGATAGCACTATCAGAGGCTGTAGGTAGACCAATACTTGGAAGCGTATCAGATAGGCTAGGAAGAGAAAAAACTACATCAATAGTACTTATCCTATGTGGAATAAGTATGTATCTAATAACTATAGCTGGCCAGAAAAGAATTGAAATATTATTTATAACAACAGTTTTCCTATCATCGTTTTTTAGAACACCAATCTTTGCAATATTTCCAAGCATTGTGGGAGACTACTATGGATCACCAACATCTTCACAGAACTACGCATTACTTTATACTGGAAAGATATGGGGTGGAGTTTTCGGAGGTTTTCTAACAGCAATCTTAATAACTTCTATTGGATGGAATCACACATTTATATTGGGAGCTATCCTGGCACTACTGTCAGGTATAGCAGCTTTATTTTTAAAACCACCTGATAAATAACAAAAAACCATCTCTGTTTTCAGTAAAGATCCTATCTAGCGAAATTAACTTTACTCTACAACCTCTCATATCTTTTATGAATGTTACTGAAGGAGTATTTCCTGCTTTAATAACTCCTTTTGATTCTGATGGAAATGTAGACTATGATAGTTTAGCGGAGAATATAGATAGAATAGAAGATTCTGGAATAGCTGGACTAGTTCCCTGTGGATCCACAGGTGAAAGTGCAACATTAACATATGAAGAACATAAAGACATAATAGATTTTACAGTAGAAAATTCTTCTCTACCTGTAATAGCAGGTACAGGATCCAACTCTACACATGAAGCTATAGAGCTTACAAAACATGCAGATAAAGCAGGTGCAGATGCTGCATTACTCATATCCCCATACTATAACATACCAAACAATAATGGACTTATAGAACATTATAAACAAATAGCAGATCCTGTAGACATACCAATAATACTATATAACGTTCCAGGAAGAACTGGACAAGATATAGCAGAGGTAGTACCAGAACTTGCAAACCATCCTAATATAGCCGGACTAAAAGAAGCAAGTGGAGACATAGGACAAGTATCAAACCTAATCAATAAAACAAAAGATGAGGAATTTGATGTTATTTCAGGAGACGACCCTATGACCCTACCAATAATAGAACTAGGTGGTAGTGGAGTAATAAGTGTAGCTGCAAATCTCTTCCCAGAAAAAATGACCGATATGGTTGAAAAAGCACAGAACGGAAACATAGAAAAAGCAAGAAAAATACACTACGAACTACTCCCCTTATTTAATGTCTTATTCATAGATACAAACCCAATACCAGTAAAGATAGCTATGGAAGAACTAGGATATGCTAGTTCATCACTACGCCTCCCATTAAATACTGAAATAAAAAAACAACATAAAAACAAAATAAAAAATATAGTAAGAAAAATAAAAGACTAAAAAATATACCAGATAAACCCATTCTCTAAAAAGAAACTATAGATATATTTAAAAAACTAACCGACTAAAAATTCTATTTTTGAAATAATTCTCAGGCTTAAAAGATATATAAATATAAGTAAATTTTCTTCAAAGGATTTGACTTTACGGGTTTCTATTGTTATCTATGGCTGTTAACTTGGTGGTCTTCGGTGCTAAAGGAAGAATGGGGGGATTGATTTGTGAACTAGCAAAAGAAAATGATGAAATAGAGCTATCTGGTGTAGTGGATGTTATAGATGGGAAAATAGAAGGTTTAGATATAATACATCCTAGAGATGCGTTTGATGAATTTAAAAATGCAGACGTAGCTGTAGAGTTTTCCTCTCCGGAAGGTCTTTCTAGTTGTCTAGAGTTGGCTTTAGAGACAAATACAGCACTTGTTTCAGGTACTACAGGTATATCTGATAAAATTAAAAATAAAATAAAGGAAGCTTCAGAACAGATACCTATAGTTAGATCTAGGAATTTCGCTTCAGGTGTTAATGTTTTCTGGAGTCTTATAGAGGAACTTTCTAGGTATCTATCCAACTATGATTTTGAAGTTGTTGAAACACATCATAGACATAAAAAAGATGCTCCATCTGGAACTGCTTTAGAGGCTGTAGAACGAATACAGGAGGGATTAGGGGAGGATAGAGAAAAAGTATATGGAAGACATGGAGAACAACAAAGACAAGATGAGATAGGTATACATTCAAGAAGAGCTGGAGAAATAGTTGGAGAACACGAAGTGTTGGCTGCAGGTGATGGTGAAGAAATCGTGGTTAAACATAGGGCAGAAAATAGACGGGCTTTCGCATCAGGCGCTATAAACGCTTGTTTGTTTGCAGCTAAAAAACAAAACGGAATCTATGATGTAGATGACGTACTTAGTTCTCCTCTATAGACTTTATTAACTTCCCCCTCTAAGAAACTATTATCTTCTCTTATATCTACATTTAGTAGGCCTCCATGTGTTTTTATCTTGGATTTGTCTTTTCCAAAACCAAGTTTTCTGGCTACTGCAACTACAGCTATAGCTCCTGTTCCACATGAAAGAGTTTCAGCTTCTACACCTCTCTCAAATGTCCGTACTTTATATCCTCCATCTATTTTAGAGGCAAAATTGACGTTAGCTCCCTCTGGAAATATATTTGAACTACGTATAGGTGGAGCTTCTTTTTCTATATCTATTTTTTCTATATCTTCTAAAAATATTACGGCATGAAGTACACCACTATTGCATGCTGTAACTGTATATCCTTGTATTTCCTCTTGGATTATTTTTCTTTTAGCAGGTATTTCAGAAGGTCTAAACGAGACTTCTCCCATCTCAACTCTTGCGTTTCCATCTATATAGCTAACTTCTCTATCTCCAGCGTCTGTCTTTACCTTACCTTTTTTTTCATCGTTTCTTTTTTTGTCTATATATCCTTTCTCAGCTGAATATCTAGTTACACACCTAAGACCATTACCACTCATTGCTGCAGTACTTCCATCAGGCTGGAACAAAGACATAGCTATATCTTGTGGTCCTTCTGGTTTTTCTAGAAAAATTACTCCGTCTCCACCGACACCAAACCTTCTTTTACACCACTTTTCGGCAAATCCACTCTTTTCTTCAGGTTTTTTAGGTTTTATATTTGTATCTGCAGTATCAACTATTATGAAATCATTTCCGGCTGCTTCCATCTTAACAAACCTCATATTATCTATCAAATTTTTGGATGCTGTCTAGGTCATATTAACTCCTAATGTTTTCCTTGCTACCTGTCCTAGACTTATCGAACAGATAATATACCAAAGAAGCCAAGCTCTACCAAACGGTAATGATATAACGCTTTCATTAAACTCTACAGATCCTGCAAATGGGAAAACTACCTTAGGAATTGCATCTAGATGGGGTGATGCACCCATACCGCCAAAACTCCAGTATAGCCATATAAATATAGGTATAGTAAGGACCATTATCCATATTGTAGGCTTAAACTGTACTTTCATTATATCAAATTGTTGGGACATAACCTCTTTTTGTTCACTACCAAGCTCGTCTGGATTTTTCCCTCTCAAATCTTTCTGTACACCTTTTATTTTTTCCTGTCTTTTTCTTAACCATCCCCAGTCTATCAAATATAACTGTAGATAACTTGAATATAGACCTGTAATCAAAGCAAGAACAAGTATAACTTGATAGTAAGGAAGATCTAAAAATAATAACGGAGAAAGAAAAACATCAACTATTTTTGCAATACCGTTTCTAGCAGTTGGATTACTATAACCGAAAAGAACTAAAAAACCACCTAGAAATGCTACTAGCTTATCTAGTGTAGACCAGCTTGTATCTATATCCTTTTTATCACTATCCTGTATTTGTTCATCCTCTCTACCTAAAGCCTTTTTTAGGGAGCCTTCATCTTTGACTACAAAACCGCTATCACCGGAATCGACCAATATACCTTCCTGTATCAATCTACCCCACTGGCCACTTGATGCTTTATCCTTTATGTCATTCCATTCTATTCCTCCATTTTTATCTTGTACATCTAATATATGCTCTAATACGGGCTCTATATCCGGGTTTTCCTCGATGAGTTCTTCAGCCTTTTTCATATATATCGTAGATATTTTTTTAAGACTCTAATACTTTAAACAGCTTTATATTAAAATTATTTTCCCAACCTTAACCAGTTTGTCTTTTTCTACTATAGATTAAACCGATCTATATTTAGGAAATATAGACGAAAATAGATTATTTTATTAGGTTTTTCAGTTCCTCTGCAGCTTTTTCCACCTGTCCATCATGGTTTTCTATTATTTTTACAGTTGATCCAGTAATTGTAGCATAACTAGCTGCTGCAGATCTATTCAATTGTTGGTGTTGGTCTATTTCTTTAGATCCTTCAATGTCTCTTTTTCTTTCTTCTATGTCATCAAGTCTACGAAGAAGTATCTCGTCTGGATCTGCTTCAACTAAAACTATAACATCTGGCTCTAGTGGCCTCAAAACCCATTCTGGTAGACCAGGAAGATATCCACTAGGTGTTTTTATTGTACAGTGAGTATCAACAAATAAGTCCCCTTCTTCATTTTCTGCTCTATCTGATATTTTTTCTCCTGCATCAGCCTGTATCTCTCTTTGTTTTTCTTGTGGAAGTTTTCTTATCTCATCTCTATTTTCTACTAATCCATCCTGTTTAGCTACTTCAAACATCACAGAACCAAAGTTTACAACCTCAAATTCGACATCTTCAGACGTCTCATCTGCAACAGTAGTAGCTCCTACACCAGGAACTCCTGTTAAAACTCCTAACATAATTTTAGATATTTATCCACAACTTAAGGACTTCGCGATTTTAACCAGTGAAACAAAACCAAAAAATAGAAAAAACACAAGACCACCCTCTGTTTTTCTAATTGTTGGTTCATAAGGAAGCAATAAGACTCCTTCCTAACAAAAGGCTAGGTGGGAGAATGCATGGACTCTTCTTATATAATACAACCTATATAAACCATAAAAACCATAAAAACCATAAGAACATAAAATGTGTATGTAGAGCCAAACACAGACGCTATCCTACAAATATAATGCAATCCCTACAGAAGATAATATACAACAGTTAGAGAAACATTTCGATATACACAAAGACATTGTAGGGGCAGGGACTGTCCAAAATAGAGCACTTGGACACCAAGGGCCTCTGGCGGCTCTATACCGTTAAGCTTGGTGGATGGAACAGGGAAGCCACATCCTCAAGGAGTGTAGCGAATAGGGTGTGGTAGTTCACAGGGTTTAAAAAAGATAAAATGGATATAAAACATAATATTTATTAATGGAAGAGATAGCTGAAGGGTTATATCTGTTAGAAGCTAAAAAACCAGGTAGCCATACATATGTATTTGAGGGAAAAAATAAGACAGCAATAATAGATCCTGGTTTAGACTCAAACTATGAAAGAATCAACTCAAATATTGGTTATACACCTGATATTGTTGTAAGTACACATGAACATTTTGACCATATAGGTGCAAATCCAAGATTCCATGAAGATTCTCTACTAGCAGCGCATAGATTTTCCGCAGTAAAAATGATAACAGGCGATGAAGACGTCATGAAATGTAGAGCAAACGGTCAACCACAAGATTACCAAGTACACCTATGGCTTGAAAACAACTCACTATTAGACCTAGGAGATAGAAAACTTAAAATACTACATACGCCTGGTCATACTTCAGGATCTCTATGTATATACGACACAAGAAATAGAGCCCTACTAACAGGGGATACAGTATTTGCAAGAGGTACATTATCTGGAATATATGCATCAGGTAGCTATGGAGAATATGCAAACTCACTCAGACGACTAAATAACTTCAAACTAAAAATCATATGTCCGGGACACGGGGAAATATCATATGACCCATATAAAACCTTGGAACAATCAATAAAGAAAGCAGAAAAAAGAATAGGTAAAGAAAAACAAACAGGAAAAGACCACGGAGAAATCTAAAGAAAAAGGAGCGGGAGTTCTACGGGCCATCTGACTCGTGGAGTTTACACTCTAAATTCAAAAATAACATCTTCAGTATTAACCATTAATATTAGAACCCCTTAATTAGCGGACTTAAGTATATTTTTCCCCAGTGAAGAAAAATACTAACCAGCCAGCAGCTTTATAAATAAAGGAAGCTCTGGATTTTTAGAAGATTAGTGCAAGTATAAACGCTACAAGTAATGAGAGGGTTATGAGGAGTTGTATTAGGGTGGAGCTGAGTGTTCCTATGGTTGCGTAGATTCCAGCTTTTAGACTTGGTTTTGTTTTTCCTTTTCTCCAGAATTCGAGTAGGAAGACTGTTAATCCGATCCCTACTATGATACCTATAGGTCCGAGAATGATGAGGAGTATTAAGCCGGCTATTCCTGCTAAAATACTGTTTTTGTTTGAGGCTCCTCCTGCTTTAGCGGCTATGGCTCCTGCAAAATAATCTACCAAAATGGTGAAGACTCCTGCTATTAGGAATATCGTAAGGAATGTTGTACCGGGTGAGGTGTAGCCTGTACTCCACCAGTAAACCAGTATCCCTGCTATAGAAAATAGTGCTCCTGGTATCAGGGGTATGAGGCTGCCTATGATCCCTGCAGTCATTAACAGGATTGCGATAATTAGGAATACTTCAGACATAAATCTATATCCACTTTAACTATATTTTATTCCAACTATACTAAAGAACTATTTCAATATTGTTTGTCATAGCTGGAATAAAGAACATTATACAGATCTCAGAGAAAAAGCCCAGAATACGTATTAACAGAGACTATAGAGAACCTAATCACTATATTGAAACAACTGGAAAAGAAAAAACAGGAAACCTGCCAGATTGGAATGAATTCCAAGAATTATTAACAGAATACAAGATGTGAAAACTAACTGTGGAAAACCCGGCTTTAAAAAAAATACATAAAAAAGGAATTAGAACGGATAGGAAAAAACCTATACAGAAAATTTAACATATTCAATTTTAGAATACTGGTGTAATCACCGGATTTAGGCTCTAAGAAGTGCGGCGGCCGGGATTTGAACCCGGGTTATGGCCTTGGCAAGGCCATGTGATACCACTACACCACCGCCGCCTGTTTCGGTTTAGTGTGGTGGCTCTAAAAATTTGTCGGAGTTAAATTCGATATATAATTGTCTTTTATTATCTTATTGTTGGTTTGTAAGGAAAGGCTATAAGACCCTTTTCGTTTAGATAGAGGAATGCGTGGACTCTTCTTATCTTCTATAACTATAAAATAACATCTTTTTAACTAAAAAATTTTTAACATATATATAATAAAATCGTGGAAAAAAGCAGACACAAACACAAATGCAAACACAAACATTTAGACAAAATTTGTGGGGAATAGACTTAAAAGAATATGAAATACTAGGTAGCATGAGCTATATCTCCAAAAACTTATATAATAAAACATTATACGAAATTAGGCGACACTATTTTAGAAATGATGGATGCCTTGATTACTATGACATAAATCCATAATTGAAAGATAACTGGAACTACTTTTCCTCTGCTGATTTTACTTTGTTATTCTTATCTGCGTATACTACTGTAGGGTTTTTTGATTTTTCTTCGTATAGTCCATATGATATGATTATTATTTTGTCCCCTATTTCTCCTAGGCGTGCCGCTGCTCCGTTTAGATGTATTTCTCTTTTATTTCCTTTTACTGTGTATGTTTCGAAGCGTTCTCCGTTTCTTATGTTGACTACTTGTACTCTATCGTAGACGTCTATATCTGAAGCTTCAAGTAGATTTTTTCCTATGGTTAGGCTGCCTTCATAGTTTTTTCTGGTGTCTGTGACGTGAGCTCCATGTATCTTAGCTCGTAGGGCTTCTTTCATCTAACTCCGTCTAATAATAGTCTTCTCTCCATTCTTTCTACTGTTTTTCTCACGTTTGCTACTGCATCTATGTTTGCTGAAATACTATCTACGCCTTCTTTTACTAGGAATTCTGCCATTTCCGGTCTGCTTCCTGCTTCTCCGCATATTCCTGTGTTTATGTTTTCTTCTCTACAGGTTTCTATAACATTACTGATTAGCTTTAATACTGCTGGATGAAGTTCGTTGTATAGTTCTGCGACATTTTCATTGTTTCTGTCTACTGCTAGTGTATATTGTGTTAGGTCGTTGGTTCCGAAACTTACAAAATCCACTCCTTTTTCTATTATATCGTCTATTACTAATGCGCTTGCGGGTGTTTCTATCATTACCCCCCATTTTATATCTAATCCTACTTCATCCATTATTTCTTTACCTTTTTCGGTTTCTTCTCCGTCACGTACCAAAGGAAGCATTAATTCAAGATTATCATATCCTTCATTTTCTAGTTCTTTAAATGCTTTTAGTTGAAGTTTGAATAGGTTTTTTTCTCTTAAGCTTCTTCTAATACCTCTATATCCTAGCATAGGATTGTCTTCTATAGGTTCATCTTTACCTCCCTCTAGATTACGGAATTCATCTGTAGGTGCATCTAGGGTACGGATCCTTACTGGTCTAGGATAAAATGCTTCGGCAACCTTTCTTATACCATCTGATAACGCTGATACATATTTTTGTCTGCTTTTATCTTCTATAAATTGTTTGGGTGTTTTACCAAGTTCCAAAATCATATGTTCTAAACGGAGTAGTCCAACACCGTCAGATCCTGATGATGCTGCTCTTTTTGCTGCATCTGGTAGAGAGACATTAACTCTGACTTCTGTTCCAGTAATACTCTGTGGGTCATGTTCCTGGATTTTTGTTTTTACTATTTTTTGTGTTTTACTTTCACCCTCTTTTTGTGGGTCTTCTATTTTTTGTTTTTTTTCAGCTTTTTCCACTCTTCCCCTGTCTCCGTCAACTAAGACATAATCTGTGTCTTTAAGTTCCTTTGTAGCATCTCCGGTGCCTACAACTGCTACTTTACCAAGTTCTCTTGATACTATAGCTGCATGGCTTGTAAGCCCTCCTTCATCTGTGATTATAGCTACAGATTTTTTCATGGCAGGCACCATATCTGGTGTTGTTTTTTCTGTCACCAACACATCTCCTTTCTCCACCTTATCCAGTTCATCTAATGATTTTACAATTTTTACTTCCCCGGTTTTCTTACCTGGAGAAGCTCCAAGACCTTTTAGTATCAATTTATCTTTTTCAGTTTCAGTTTTTTCTGTAGATTGTTTTTCCCCATCCTGCTTATTTATTGTGGTTATAGGTCTAGATTGTACAACATGTATGTCCCCATCGTCGATAGCCCATTCTACGTCTTGTGGTATTTCATAATGGTCTTCAAGGTCCTCACCTATCTCAACCAGTTCTAGGATCTCTTCTTTGGTTAGTACTTCTTGTTTTCTTTTTTCTTCTGGAACCTCTTTTTCAACCGTTCCTTTTTTATTTTTATCTTCATTTCTAACCAACATTTTCTTTTTTGATCCTATTTTTTTAGATATTATCTCTTTATTTTCTTTATCTATAATATAGTTGTCTGGAGTTACTCCTCCTCCTACAACTGATTCTCCTAGTCCCCATGTTGCTTCTATAGTTGATTTTTCTTCCCCTGTGGATGGATCTGAACTAAACAATACACCACTTTTATCTGCATCAACCATTCTCTGTACTACAACAGCTATCTCTACATCATCATGGCTGAATCCTTTTTCCACTCGATATACAACTGCTCTATCAGTGAAAAGAGAAGACCAGCATTCTTTAACTTTCTTTATAACTTCTTTTTCTCCCTCCACTTCTAGAAATGTTTCTTGTTGTCCTGCAAAACTGGCGTCTGGTAGGTCCTCAGCTGTTGCAGAAGATCTAACTGCTACTCTTCCTCCGTTGAGTTTTGAATAGTTTTCTTTTATCGCGTCTTCAACCTCTGTAGGCATTGACGCCTCTAGAATTAATTTTCTGGCTTTCTCTGCGTTTCCCTCGTTGGCAGCCTCTATCAGGTCTTCTTTTATACCTGATTGTTTTAGGAACTCTCTATATGCTTCTGTCGTAACTATATATCCATCAGGCACAGGAAACTTCTTTTCCATTTCACCAAGTGAGGCACCTTTTCCCCCTACTGTGTCTACATTTTCTTTTCCCACCTCTTGGATCCAGGCAACGGCTTTCATTGATTAAAAAAAGCTCGACTTAAGACATAACGGTTTCGTTCCAAACTCGCCAAAATATATAAAAACAAAAAAATATAGGTGATATAAATTAACTATTTTTATCTTCACTGGGTTCGTAAGGCGAGAGCAAGATTCCTTTCTCAAGGAGTGAGCGAAAGCAAGCGAGTAGGGCGGGGTAGTTCACCATCTGTTATATAGAGATAAAGTCTTTTATCTTTTCTAAACGACTTTTCTAAGATGGCTACATTAGTTACATGTGCCCTACCATATGCTAATGGAGATTTACACCTAGGGCATCTAAGGACCTATATACCGGGAGATTGTCTAGCTAGAGCTCTTAGAAAAACGGGAGAAGACGTGGTTTTTGTTTGTGGTAGCGATATGCATGGAACACCTATTGTGGTAAATGCGGAGGAGGGGGGTGTAGAGCCCGAAGAATTAGCTCTACGATATCATGAATATTTCAAAGAAACATTTCCGAAAATTGGGGTTGAATTTGACAACTATGGGCATACAGATCAAGAATCTAATATAAAACGAACTACAGAAATAGTAGAAACCCTAGAAGAAAGGGGGTTTATATATGAACAAGACATGGTTGTCGCCTACGACCCCAAAGAAGAAAGAACACTACCAGATAGATATGTCGAAGGTAGATGTCCTTACTGTGGAGTAGAAGAAGCTAGAGGTGATGAATGTGACGAGTGTGGAAGACACCTAGAGCCGGGGGAACTAGAAAACCCTATATCTAAGATTTCAGAATCTCCAGCTGAATACATAGAACAAAAACATAAATTCTTCGAACTTTCCGCTTTCAAAGATTACCTAGAGGAATTTATAGAAAATTTGGAAGGAACAGAAAACGCAAAAAATCAACCCAGACAGTGGATAGAAGACCTAGAAGATTGGTGTATAACTAGAGATTTAGACTGGGGTGTTCCTTACCCTGGTGAAGACGATCTAACATTATATGTCTGGGTAGATGCTCCAATAGAATATATATCTTCTACAGAAGAATGGGCTAAAAAACAAAATGGAGACTGGAAAAAATTCTGGAAGAGAGGTCAAGGTGATATAGTGCATGTTATTGGTGGTGATATAATACAACATCACTGTGTTTTCTGGCCAGCTCTACTGAAAGGAGCTGGATATTCAGAACCTAAAGCAGTACTTGCAAGTGGTCTTGTAAAAGTAGACGATAAAGCTTTTTCAACTTCACGTGGTAGAGCAGTCTGGCTTGATCAAGACTATCTAGATGAAGGATTTAGTCCTGACTTGATAAGATATTATATAGCATCATATACGGGATTTGAAAGGGATCTGAACTTTTCTTGGGATCTATTTCAGGAAAAAGTAAACTCAGAGCTTGTTGACGATCTAGGTAATTTCGTATATAGATCACTCCTTTTGGCCTATGACGAATACAACGGTGAACCTAAAGGAGAAATACAGACAGAAGTATTACAGAATATACAAAAATCGATAGATGAATTCCAAGAATCAGTAGAAAAATATGATATTAAAGGAATATCTGAAAGCTTCATGAGGCTTGCAAGGTTTGGAAATAAATATATACAAAAAAATGAACCTTGGTCTAAAAAACAAGGATCTGAAGAAATCATATATAACTGTCTACAAATATCTAAAGCATTAGCTATACTTACAGAGCCAGTTATGCCTTTTGTTGCAGAAGACCTCTGGAAACAACTTTCTTTAGATCAAGACAAACTACAGACTACATCACTAAACGATTGTATAGAACCAATTGATACAAAGATAAACCAGCCAAGTCATTTATTTGATCAGATAGAAGATTCTAAGATACAAAAACTAAATGAACGCTTACAAGAAAGAATACAAACTGTAGAAGGCTCTGAAGATAAAAAAGAAGCTAAAGAAGAAAAGGATGTAAAAAACAAACAAGATATGGATGCTAAAATAGAACCTATACAAGATGATGAAGTTCCCTTTGAGGATTTTAAGGAACTTGATATAAGAGTAGGTAAAATAGAAAAGGCCCAGCCAATCGATGAATCAGACGACTTAATGGTTCTGGAGATAGATATTGGTGTGGAAAAAAGACAGGCTGTAGCAGGTATAAAGCAAATATATGATTCTGAAGATATAGTTGGAGAAAAAGTAATAGCAGTCGCTAACATGGAACCTACAGAGCTTTTCGGATATAAAAGTGAAGCTATGTTGTTAGCAGCAGGAGAAAAAGCTGACTTACTCACAACTAAAAAAGATTCAAATCTAGGAACTAAGGTTAAGTAAGCTTATTTCTCCATTCCGTTCCCTCATCTATATCTATTATTGGAGGTGAACATGACCCTGAAGAACATATATAGAGTGTTGTTCTATCATTTTTTTGGTTTCTACCCTCCCATAATGGAGGATTTATTTTTAGTTCTTCTTTAACGTCTATTGAACTAGGTTTTATAGATAATATATCTGGTGAAATATCTGCTATTTTTTTATACCATTTTTTAGGTATATCACCATTATTGGAAATTATAAGAGCCTCTAATGGGTTTTTATATATGTCTTCTGTCAAAACAAGTGAAGCATAGTTTAGAGGATTTCTTTTAATATCGGAAGAATATTTTCTATATATCTTTTCTATATATTTTTCAAATTTTTTATCGAAACTTGAAAGTTTTACTAGAAATTGTGTTGCACCTCCTGTGCTTGAGGGAGTGGACATATCCTTGACTTCTGTAGGACGTACAATAAGGTCTTCACTAGAAAGATACAGGGATCCACCCTCCCAGAACTCATCGATTAGTTTATCTCCGAGGGAGACAGCGAAATCTAGATATTCTGTGTTTCCTGTAATCCCATGTAGGTCTAGTGCAGCTCTACCTATAAAGCTATAATCACCTAGACATCCTTGTATAGAAACATCACCATCCTTATATCTTCTATACAGTTTTTCTCCATCCCATAGATTTTCTTTTATAAAATCAAGTGTTTCACATGCAATATCTCTGTATTTTTCTCTTTCCAAAACTAGTGATCCATGAACTAATGATGAAATAAGAAGTCCATTCCACTCTGTTATTATTTTTTCATCCCTACTAGGCCTTTCTCTATTTTTTTCTCTTGCTTCTAGGATTTCCTTTTTAGATTCTTCAATTATATCTTTTATTTCACTTGGTTGTATATTTTTTTCTTCAGCTATCTCTTCTATTGTTTTTTCTATACTTAATACACTTTTACCATCAACCTGATTTTCACCAACCCCATATCTCTTACAGAATATGTCTACTTTTCCCTCACCGATAATGTTCTTTATTTCTTTCTTTGTCCATATATAGAATCTACCCTCTTGGTTTTGGCTTCTGGCATCCAATGTAGAGAAAAAACCACCATCTTTGTTTTTCATCTCTCTTTCTAAAAAACTAAATACTTCTTCTGCAATCTTTCTATATCTATCGTTACCTGTTATTCTGTATCCCTCTATATAGACCTTTGAGAGCTCCGCATTATCATATAACATTTTCTCAAAATGAGGTATCTTCCATTTTCTATCAGTAGAATATCTATGAAACCCTCCACCAATATGGTCTCTTATACCACCATCACCCATTGCATCTAACGCTTCAGTTGCTATTTCTATATATTTATCATTATCTGTTTTTTTATATGCTCTAAAAAGAACCTCTATATATGGTGTCTGAGGGAACTTAGTTCCAGATCCAAAACCTCCATATTTTCTATCAGCCTTATTTACAGCTTGATTCGCTGCTGGCTTCAAATAATTTTTTCTAGATTTATAATCTTGGTTTTGTAGATCAGATTCCCCATCTTCAGACTTGAAATTATTTTGTAGTTTTGAAGACCATTCATCTGCCCTGTTTTCAACCTCATCTCTTTTGTTTTCCCACATATCTTTTATCCCCTCTAAGACATCTATAAACGATGGCATCCCTCTTTTTTCTTCTTTAGGGAAATAAGTACCTGCATAGAATGGACGACCATTCGGAGTCAAAAAAATTGATAGAGGCCATCCACCTTTACCTATAGAAAGCTGACAAGCTGTCTGATATAATCTATCGATATCAGGTCTTTCCTCTCTATCCACCTTTATAGCTACAAAATTATTATTCAATATTTCAGCTACTTTTCTATCTTCAAAACTTTCCTCTTCCATAACATGACACCAATGGCATGCACTATAACCAATACTTAAAAAGATAGGTATATCCTTTTTTCTAGCTTCTTTAAGTGCCTTTTCATCCCATGGCTGCCAATCAACAGGATTATCAGCATGTTGTTGCAGATACGGACTTTGTTCGTTCTGTAATCTATTAACCATGTATACAAAAATTAGGGATGAAAACACTAAATGTCCACTGGCTAAACCCTATTTTCTCTCCTATGCATTGTATATAGCGGTTAAGAAAAGGTTAGTAGATAACTACTTAACTGAGAAAGTAATTTTATTCTTGTTTTTTTGTTATTTCTTTTAATCTTTCTTCTCCAGCTCTAGATCCTACTGCTATTACTATATCTCCTTTTTCTATATATGTATTTTTTCCTGGGTTATATACCCATTCGTCAGTTCTTCGTATAGCTATAACATGCATTCCAGTTTTAGTTTCAAGTTGGATATCACCTATTTTCTTCCCATCTAGTTTACTTTTTCCTTCTATTTCGACTCTGGTAACTATTTCATTACTTTCTTCTATAGCTTCTCTAAAAACTGAATGTGGTTCTATACCTCTCATAACTGAATCAGCCATTTCCAGAGCTGCATCTGTAATAGTTTCAGAAGAGAGAGCTATATGGAAAAGACCTCTTGTTTGTTTTGGGTCTGCTTTAGACTCCAATACTTTTATTTCAACTTCTCTCATTAGTCTATCCGCTTCTGATTCTAATGCTCTTACCTCTGATGCTATTTCTTTATTGTTAAATAGGGCAGCACTATATCCAAGATCAATAGAAAGTTCGGATATGTTTTTCATTTCAACTATGGTTTCAGCTATATCTTCAACATTTTTCGAAACTGATTTCTCAGTTTTTCTTTTTTTCCCTGTAGATTTTTTATAAACTCTATCTACACCTTCCTTAGGACCTCTTCCGAATATAATATCTCCCCTAAGTAATCTATTCTCTCTGTTAGGATCTAAAATCCATTCTTCATCCCTTCTTATAGCTATTATTCTTACTCCAGTCTCAGTTTCAAGATTAATTTCTTTTAATGTTTTACCTGAATATTCTGAATCATCAGATATTTCTGCTTTCATAACTGTCTCTTCTGCTTCTGGAAGACCAGTTCTATCAGGAAGACCTATATCTTCTAAAAGAACCCTAGCGATACCCTTTGCAGCGTTAGATATTTTTTCAGCTGCATCTACTATCTGTAAAACTCCAACTAATTCCTCAGCTTCTTCAGGGTTCCGTGCGGATAACATTAAAGCGATTCTACCATGATATTCCAGAAAATTCATCTTTTCTTCAAGCTCGAATACTTCATCCGCAATCTCCCGGTTTTTGAATAAAACAGCAGAATAAGCTAGATCAACCATAAGCTCAGATGTATCCTTCATCTCAGCTAGAACATCTTTAACGTTTTTCCCTTCGTATTCTATTTCTTCCATCTTTAAATTTGAAGTTTAGCAGTATCTAACATCTCAATTATTCTATATTTTTTCGGACATACCATTATATTATTTTTATCCCACCTTTATAACAAACCTAATTTTTCGTATACCTATCTATATTTGTCTTTAAACTGTTAAATCTTTGCAGGGATAAAAAACAATAATGATATATTATGAAAAAGGAGCTAGAATCTATATAGAAGCTTTACCTATATTATCTCTAGGTGTTTTTGGAGGTATTCTTGCTGGATCCTTCCTTGGTATTGTTCGATCATCATTAACCACACAGTTTATATTTGTACTACCTGCATTCTTGGCCTCTAGGGGGCATATATATGGATCCCTAAGTGCACGTCTCTCAAGTGGCCTACATAGGGGAGAAATAACACCATTCAATATAGATTCCACTCTTTTATCATCTGTCATAGCCACTATATTTAACTCATTATCAGTATCAATATTTATAGCACTTTCTTCATGGATCTTTCTTAATTTTTTAGGATTTACTGCCTCATTATCTATACTGATAACAACACTATTTATAGGTGGCTTTTTAAGTGATATACTTCTAAGCTTTCTTATAGTATTCATATTATTTTCTGGACATAATAGAGGAATAGATCCTGACAACCTTACTGCTGTAGCGTTAACAATAGGTGACTTATTTGGGGCAGTCTTCCTATATGTAGGAATAATACTTTCTGGGGTGATATTTTGAGACGTTCACCATATTCAGCACTGCCCTTATTAATTTTCTTATCAGTTCTAGAACTATTGTCTGGATATTTTTTAGGGTCAATAGAGGAAGAACTTATCTCAGAACCAGCCTTGCTAATTTTAGTTCCTGTAGTAATCGCAATTGGAGGTAACCTAGGATCCCTATTAAGCTCAAGGCTATCAACTCAACTACATCTAGGAATCATAGATAAAAACACCATAAAATCAAATATAACAGCTGTATTAGCGCTATCAGCAACCTTATTTATCTCAGTAGGATTTATTACTTATTTCATCTCAATATTTCAGGGAGGAACTATATCCCTTTCTAGTATTTTACTTATAGCAGTATGTAGTGGAACCGTATTAACCATAGTTTCTATCACAATAAGTATCTCATCTACATTTATATCTAGATATATTGGCCTCGACCCTGATGATGTAGTTATACCAGTAGTAACAGTAATATGTGATATATTAGGTATAGCTTCTTTTGTCGCAATTATCTTTTTGTTAGACTTAGCATAAATATTTATAAATTAAAGAAAAAAGAACCCTTCCTTTTTATCTAATTGTTGGTTCGTAAGGAAGCAGTAAGTTTCCTCCCTAATCTTTGATTAGGTGGGAGTTACACGGACTTTCTTACAGGTTTTGTAAATATAACAAAAATTCTTATAAATCTTAGAACCATAATTGTAGTTGTCTGATTCGAAGCTTCATAAGCTCGTTAGACAAATAAGACAAAACCTTTGTGTACGTCGGGGACAGACGGAAGTCAAGACCTCTGAGAGTGAGGACCTCTGTACATACAAGTTCCCCTCATTGAACAGGGAAGCCTCTTCCTTTAGGTAGGGGTAGTTCACGGTTTTGTACTAGCCATAATTTCTATTATATAAATATGGAATAAAATTTATATATAATAAATATTTTTTTGTCGTAAAAAGATTTAAACTTATACTGTTTATTTCTATTATGAATACAGACTTGGTTGTCTTAGGTGATGTTGATGATAAGATTGTGGATGTATCTAAAGATATAATAGCTGATA
>JAHENH010000104.1 GCA_018609935.1 Halobacteriales archaeon
ATACAACTGTATTTTATTGTTGAAGTAGTATAAAAACATTAGAATATCCGTCCATACAAAATAAAATAGAAACACCCCCATAATGTCTACTGTATCCCACCCTAAAGGACGAAGACCTACCCTCAAAACTAACAATAAAAGCTTTTTACAGAAAATAATATTTTGAATCAATTAGTAAATATATAGATCTTAATTCATCCGCTTAAAAAAGATGGGGTATAAACATATTACTCTCTATCTCTTTCTTGTTTTTCAGGTTTATTAGGGTTTTCTTCATCAGTTTTTTCACGTCTAAAATAGTCTCTTTTGGATCCATTTTTACCTTCAGTTCTATGTCTAGTAGCATAGTATCTAGGGCCAAGAGGTATTTTATAGCTAAACGACTTATATACTAAATAGAAAACAAGTAATCCAAAAATAAACAAAGGAAAGGCAAGTGAATTTCCAACTGCAAAAAGAACAGAACCTCCTATAAGAGAGGATCCAGCTACAATAGAGTAAGATATTCTTTTACCTAATCTATCTATATGTTCTCTAGAGCTTTCCAAATCTACTCCTACTTCAAATTCATCGCGATCGACTTTTTCAAGGCCTCCCTCAAACTTGTTTGGTGTTTTTATGATAGATTCTATGGTTTCTTCTATTCCGCTCCATATTTTTTCAATTCTTCCTCTAATATGTTTTTCAGTGTATCCCTGTTCCATAAAAAATTCCATAACTACAACTGTAAAATCAAAATCTGGATCCAGAGTTATACATACACCCTCCGATATAGTTGCAACCCTCAAACCTAAAGATATATGCTGTGGTATACGAACAGGATACTCATACATAACATTATCAATTTCTTCCATTAATCTTTGTACTCTGAACTCATCTACTGTATCTCCGGAAAGATCCTGTATAGCTACATCAAGAACTTCCTCCATTAATTCCCTATCTATGTCAGGATCTAAAATACCCATATCTATCATTGCATCCATTATACCTCCAGGGTCTTCATTCCCAATAGAATAATAAAAATCAAAAAAAGCATCCTGTAGAGAAGATGAAAGACGTCCACTCATACCAAAATCATATATAACTATTTGTCCCTCATCATTTACAGCTAAATTCCCTGGGTGAGGATCACCATGATACACTCCGTCTATTAATGCCATCTTAAGATATATTTTTTCTAACCTCCTTGCTAGTTCGGTAGTATTATGACCTCTTTTCCTTAGCTCCTCTACATTAGTTATTTTGACTCCATCTTCATAGCTTAATGTAAGAATCTTTACAGTGCATACATCATCAAAAGGTTCGGGAATACATACCCAAGAATTATATTTTGGATCTTTTTGCATATTAGACCGTATTTCACTAATCATCCGTCGCTCTCTTTCAAAATTCATTTCCTGTCTAATTCTTAATTCAAAATCATCTGCAAGTCCTTCCATCGACTCAGCATGTGTTCTATCACCGAAGATTCTAACAAGCATTTGAGCAAAAGGAAGAAGAAAATCTAAAACAGTTAGATCAGCCTCTACTAGCCCCTTAACTTTAGGGCGTCTTATTTTTACAGCTACTTTTTCATCATTATAGCTCGCTTTATGTACTTGAGCTATAGAAGCTCCAGATATTGCTTCTCTTCTAAAATAATCAAAAACTTCATCAGGATCACCTAATTCTTCCTTTAAAATAGGCTCTATATGTTTATAGTCATCAGGGGGAACCTCATCCTGTAATTTAGTCATTTCCTCAGCATATTCTGTAGGAACTATATCAGGGCGAGTGGATAAGAGCTGACCTAGCTTAATATAAGTTGTTCCCAAACGTTCAAAAGAAGACCTTAATCTTTTACTTCTAGCTTTTCTCTGTTCTTGAGTTAATTTCCTTTTAGGCCCAAAAATCAAGAATTTTTTTCTATCTCGCAGAAGAGTGACAGCAAGAGGTAAAAATACAATTAAAGCTTTTAAAAAACGAGTTGTAGCTCTTGGCATTATCTACTTACCCCCATTAATCTAGTATATAGTTTAGACAACATTATATATCAGCCTAATACCTATATCTTTTTATCCAGCTTCATTATTTTAAAAGTCTTTTAAAAATTATAAAGATAAGATATAAAAACTAACTATTTTTCGATGAGTTAAACCTTAAATTTGGGTGTTCTAGGAGGTATTCCCGACTATAAAAATGACTATTCCCCAATTCCTTCCGTTAAAACCTAAATTAGAGCATATATAAAAACATTGTAAGCCGCGACAAAGCATTTAAAGAGCTGGTGTCTTTAATATTCCGTAATTATAGAGGTCTTATTTCTTACAAGTCTTTAATTAGATAAACCAAATATTATTCATCTATGCCCAAATATAGCAATTATTTCATCTATATCTCCTTTATCATTTCTTTTTATTTCTTCAATACGGGAAAATCCTACTCTTTCAAACTGTACAGTTTTACCTATTTGATCAATAATTCCTTTTTCAACTTTTCCTTGTATATTTTTATTAGGTGTTTTTAATGTTATATCAAATGAATTTTTTGGTGTCCAATGTATAACGTCTATTCCTTCATCTCTTACCAGTGATATATCATCACCAATATACCTAGCCTTTTTTTCAGATATAAACTCTATATTATATAGATGTTTTAGCCTTATTTTTTTACCTATTTCTATGTCACCAGGTTCTAGAAAAAGACTGTTATTTACTTCTAACTGTCTTGTTCCCCTGTCAATATCTGGATGTAATGGGATACTAGCTATAGTAGGCTCAGCTCCTTCAATTTTAACTTCAATTGGGTTTCTCACCAAAAAGTAACGGTTTGATTTCTCATCTATTAGTTTTCTATTTTCAGCATATACATGTTCCATACTAAATTCTGCATCAACTTCACTTACTCCAAGATCAATTATTACATTTCTAAGTGCTTCTGGTTCGATACCTCTGCGTCTTAGTGCTTTAACAGTAGGTAGCCTATAATCATCCCACCCATTATATTTTCCATTCTTTATTGATTCAGCTATAGAAGAAGTAGATAAAACACCATATTCTTCAATTGATAGACGTCCCCAATGTAATGTTTCAGGATAATCCCAATCTAATGTGTCATAGATATATTTTTGTCGATTTTTTGAATCTCTTAAATCTTTACCTCGTAATATATGAGTTATACCAAATAGATGATCATCTATTCCTGACTGAAAATCAAGTGTAGGCCAAACAGGTTTTTTACCTTCTATAGGATGGGAATCATCAACTATTCGTAGAGCAACCCAGTCTCTAACTGCTGGATTAGGATGGTCCATTTCAGTTTTTATCCTAATCACTATTTCACCCTCCTCATATTCACCATCAACCATAGCCTGTAGTTCATCTATACTCTCATCAACAGGACGAGATCTATGTTCACATTTTCTTCCGTCTTCTCTTAGTTCTTTGAATCTGTCCTGAGAACATCTACATGCATAAGCACCGTCTTTTTCTATTAACTTAAAACCATATTCATAGTAGGTATCAAGTCTTTGGCTTGCTCTAACTGTCTTATCTATATCAACATCAAGCCAGTTCGCGTCTTCTTCCCACCAAGTATATGCTCGTTCTAAAGGGGGTTTATTAGACGGATCGGTATCATCAAATCTTAATATTAAATCACCGTCATATCTTTTTGAATAATAATCATTAAGAATTAAACCTCTTATGCTACCAATAGTTGCAGCACCATTTGGGTTAGGTGCAAAACGCATAACTACTTTATCTATATCACCGACGTTAGGAAGGTTAGCAAGTTCTTCCTCTTGTTTCTCTTCTTTTTTTATTTTATCAGAATTCTTTATTTTTTCATTTATTTCTTCTAAAGATAGGGAATTAACTTTATTTACTACTTCACTAACTATTGTAGTAGTTTTTTCTATATTATCACTTAAATCTGGTTTCTCATTCATCAGTCCACCCATAACAGAATCAACACTAGCTTCTCCCCCATGTTCATGGGCGTTTTTTAAAGCATAAGCTTCAGCTATCTCTTTTATTTCTTCTTTATCCATTATTTTAAATCTAAACCTATTTATGTTCCCTACAAATCTTCAATTTACTTTATTTTATACTTCAAATACTCTTGAAGATCCGTTCCGTAAAAGATGGGCGTTTTTTCCAGCTTTATATCCAAGATCTTCACAGATATCTATATACTTACTTCTAACGTCAGTTGTTTGGTGTGCTGGTATAACATGTTTAGGCTGTAACCATTCTAATAGATCATAATGTTCCTGTCCCCCCATATGGCCTGAAACATGTACTTCATTATATATCCTTGCTCCTTGCTGTTTTAATAACTGTTCAGACTGGAAACGTTGTCCTCTATTTATTGGGGAAGGAATAACTCTAGCACTGTAAATAACTCGATCACCGTTTTCTATTTCATAGGGTGTTTCTCCCCTAGCAATTCTTGTCAGCATAGCTCTAGGTTCACCCTGATGCCCTGTAACAATTGGTAGAAATTCATCTTTCTTGTCTGATGCCCTTTTTAATGCTTTTTCTATACTTCGTCTATGTCCATATATACCTACATCAGGATAATCTACAATACCTAGTCTCTCAGCTATCTCAGAGTATCTCTCCATACTTCTACCTAATAATACAGGACGTCTACCTATTTTCTGAGAAAATTCTAACAGACTTTTTATTCTAGCTATATGACTTGCAAAAGTTGTAGCTATAATCCCACCATCATAGTCCTCAAGAGAATAAAACAGATCTTTCACCATCTCTCTAGCTACTTTTTCACTAGGTGTCCTACCATTATCGTCTATATTTAGAGATTCCGAGATTAAAGCAATGACACCTTCTTCTCCTAGTTCCTTGAATCTTTTTTTATTTACTGGGTCCCCTATAACTGGAGTGCTGTCCAGCTTCATATCCAAACCATATATAATAGACCCTTTAGGCGTATGCACAACAGGAGCTACAGCTCCAGGTATAGAGTGCTGAACATTAACAAATTCTACAGTAATATTAGAATCTATCTGCACCTCCTTTCCCACTTCCATCTTCTTTATTTTATTATCTACATCAAATTTTCTTTCACTTCTAACTAATTTTTTCACTACTTCGACAGTAAAAGGTGTAGCAACTATCGGAGCGTCATATCTATGAGCTAACTTAGGAATAGCTCCAACATGATCTAGATGACCATGGCTAGGTATTATAGCTTTTACTTCCCCTTCTACATCATTTAAAACTCTATCATCAGGTATCCCCCCCATATCTATGAGTTCTAGAGAATGCATAGATTCAGTATTAATATCTTCATGGAGAAGAATCTTAGATAGAGCTATCCCCATATCAAATATTAATACGTTATCGTCAATCCTAACAGCCGTCATTTGTCTTCCAACTTCTTCGTAGCCTCCAACGGCCTTTACTTCTATATCCATTATTTTGATTGTTGAAGTTGAGTTAGATAGTCTATTGTTTTTCCAGTTACAACAGCTTCTACCTTACTAAGCTCTTCGACATCTTTGGAGCCTGTTATAAACATTGCTGTACGTAACTCTTCAACTATTTGTTCAACAGTATTTTTAGTTTCTTTTTTTCCCTGTACTGCAGGATTCAACATAGGTTTGGCTAGTCCGGCAAAATCTGCACCTAAAGATATTGATTTAGCTATATCTAGACCTGACCGTATACCTCCACTAGCCACAATTTTAGGATGTTCAGAACAAGTTTCAACTATACTTACAACTGTTGGTATACCCCAATCACTATATAGTTTACCAAGTTTTTCTTTTGTTTTTTCTCCTTTCTCCCTAGCTCTTTTAGCTTCAACACCAGGCCAAGTAGTACCCCCCTTTCCTGCTATATCCAACAAATCAACTTCGGCGTCAGCAAGTTTTTTAGCTGTAGATCTAGAAATTCCATTTCCTGTCTCTTTAACTATTAATGGAACACTAAGCTCCCTAGATAAGGTTTTTATATCTTCAAGGCATCCTTCCGCGTTAATATCACCTTCAGGTTGAACTGCCTCCTGTAAAAAATTCAAATGTACAGACATAGCATCTGCATCTATCATTTCTACAGCTCATTCAACGCCTTCTATACCATATTCAGAAAGCTGTGAAACCCCAATATTCCCATAGATAAAGGCATCTGAGCTATCTCTCTAACTATAGTATATAAATCCACTGATTCGCCCTCAAGTCCAGCTCTCCGGCTACCTACACCCATTGCAACTCCGGTATTTTTGCAACATAAGCTAGTGATTGGTTTATCTTCTTAGTTTCTGGATGCCCTCCAGTCATACTATCAATAAATATAGGTGCATTCAATCTATGATTAAAAAGGCCTACAGATGTATCTATATCTCTTTTATTTATCTCAGGCAGAGCTTCACGTTCTAAAAAAACATCTGAAAAACCTGTTCCACCTGACTCTACATTTTCCTCCCTAACAACTCTTATATGGTCCTGCTTCCTGTCAGACTCACCAGGCATTTAAGTTCAACTTTCTTTAGCGCCTCGAACTGTATCTTTCAAAGATTCGATACCTTCATCATATACTGCATCCCCAACAATTATTGTATCTGCATATTTAGCCATTTTATTTGCCTTTTCATAAGAATCTATACCCCCACCATAGAACAGAGTTGATTTCTCTAAATTTTCAGAAACTGCTTTTACAATATCCGGACCTCCAAACATACCAGAATACTCTATATATACTATTGGAAGATTAAAGAATCTTTCAGCAACTATTGAATAAGCAACTACATCTTCCTTATCTGCTTTTTTAGCTTTTGTATGCTTTGCTACTGCACTGTCAGGATTTAAAACAATATATCCTTCTAAAGCTATTTTCTTTTCTAGATCCTTAGGCATCTTACCGATTCTTTTAGCCCATTCTTTATGTTCTCCAACCACCCATCTTACATCTCCAGCATTCAGAACACTAGGGACAAGCACAAAATCAACTCCATAAACAACTCCCTCCACATTTGAAGGCTCTAAAGCAATAGGTATATCAAAATCATCTATTATACCTACTAAATCTTCAACTTTCTCTTCTGTAATCCTCTGTGTTCCGCCAACCATTATAGCATCAGTTCCAGAATTGCATACAGCTTCCACATCTTCCCTTTCTATCCCTTTATCAGGATCCAACTTCGTCACATGTTCCCACTCAAACCACTCCATAAAAAAGGTAAAACGCATCTATAAAAAAGACTCTGAAACTTATGTCAGTAGTTAGGAAAAAATAATAATTATAAAAAATTATCTTTATTTCTGTTATTTTTCCTGTTTTTCTTCCAGCAATCTTTTTTCTATGTCTAGCTCTGTAGTGATACCCTGACTAGTTAAGTTTTTATGTGCTTTATCTATAGAGTTTGATTCTTCTATAATACTAGCTAGATCAGAAACCTGATATATAGATATAGGATCAAAATAAAAGGTTACAGTACTAGCAGGAGTTAAAAAAACCGATCTTTTATTATTTCTTATCTTTTTTTCCCCCATGTTTCCCCTAGCAGCTTTAACTGGTAAAAGACTAGCCTCCGTATTTACATTGGGTAACAGACCATTCATTTCCTCAATTACATTATGAGTCAAGCCCCAAGAGCCAACCAATCCATTCTTTCCAGCTAGTTCTTTTATTCTTTCATTTAATTCTTCTATAGAAAGCTCACCATCACTACCATATCCAAAAACTCCAACAAGTGTATTAGACAAAGAACAAAGTGAAGACAAACATATTGAATCTGCTAGAGGGCTTTTAAGATTTTCCTCAGTTCCCCTAGCTAAAACATCCCCCCCAACATCTATACCAATTACTAAATCAATATCCAGTCTATTAGACATTTCCTCAAGACCCCTAGCTAGTTCATCTACACCACTAGTTATATCTACTAAAACTACTTTCTCACCATAATACTTAGCTACTTGCACCTCAGCTAACTCACCACCTCCGTCTATTTTAGTGTTAGAATCAACAAAACCGACAGTATCACTTAACTTTTCAACACCAGATATTTCTTCTAACGATCTAGGACCTATTACCGGATCATTAGGTATTCGCTCCCAAGCTATTCCACCTATAAAAACTTCACAGCCATGCATTTCAAACAATCTAGCTGTAGGTATAGTACCAACTATATCACCGCCACCTCCTATACCAAAAACAACTACTCTATCGACATCTAAATATTCCTCAAAACTGGAAAAACATCGATCTCCGAATTCATCCATATAATCTTCAAACGAAACTAGTTTTACTTAAATCTAGATTTCAAGATATCCTTCATGTCTTAGTTTATCAGCCTCAGCCTCACTATACCTATGTTTTACTTCACCACGTTCATCCTGCCACTCCCATGGCTCTATAATAACTACATCTCCTTCACCAACCCATACTCTTTTCCTCATTTTACCCGGAATACGGGCCGTTCTTGTCTCACCATCTGCACATCTTACTTTCAACCTGTTATCTCCCAACATAGATTCTACAATACCCAAAACCTCATCTTCATCCGGTAACTTCAAATCTTTTTCTTCTTCCATATATAAAATAAGAGTTAATTCTTTAACTTTTCTTGGAAGTACAACAAATATATCTTCTCCTAAATAAACTATTCCAAACTTTTGTCTCGGCCTATATTCTACTATTAGAGAAATAACCAAATTTCTATACTCCAACCTCGTAAAATAAAATACTAACTCAAACCTCCTAGATTTCCTAGAACCTCATTTTAAATAATACTATGTTTGTTCTATGTCGAATAGCTACAAACTTCATTTTCACAAAAAATATAGTTTATTGTATAGAGAGTTCATTAGCTACAATGTAGGTTTTAGTTACAAAACCATACAAACCAAAAAATATAAACAAAATTTTCAACAGAATATATCCACTACTGATTTTACTTATATAGATACAGGTTCTATTTCTAAGATATCTTTTTTTTCACAGAAATTACGTACTGAATCCATAGCATCTTTAAGTTTTTCTTCAGAAATAGCGTTTATAGTTAATCTTGTACTAGACTTATCTCCTTTTTCAGGTATTTCTACAGATAAATTAACTACCTTCACTCCTTTTTCCTCTATTTTATCTATTAGCTTATTGACATTTTTTCTATCACCTACTAATATCAATGTAGTTGATTTTTGGAATTTTTCTTCACCTATCTCAGCTATCCTAACCCCATATTCTCTAAGATCATCTAAAATAAGATCTAAACGTTCCTCAACAACTTCAAAATCTATTTCTACAGGTAATGTACCTCTAGGTGTTACCTTCCCCCGTTGATGATTTATACTTACTATATTCCCTCCCCGTTCACTTATAGGTTCTAAGGCATTAAGCAACTGCCCAGGTTTATCCTCTAACTCTAAAGTCATGTTAACTATCATTATGCTCCCTTAATACATATTCTAATCATATATAAATATTCTTAACTATATTTTTTATCCTCCCTAATACATATCTTTCTAGAGAAACCGTATAAATGACCCCGTATTATCCCGGGATAGAAATCTAGTACAATGTTTATCTATACCATATTTCTGGGTAACTTAAAATATCTCCTAAAAAAGAGGGACGTATCACGTTCTAAGACCAAAATAGTGGAATATATTTTATTTGGAAAAAGAAAATCTAAAGATTAACTATACCAATCAAATGCAAGATCGAGGTTATGGGGTATATGTCCTTTATCCGAATTCTCAACATATTCCAAAAGATCATCTCTAAATTTAGGATGAGCACATTCTATTATGGCTTTAGAACGTTCTACTGGTGAAAGACCTCTAATATCCGCTACCCCAAATTCTGTTACTATTATATCAATATCATGTTCAGTATGATCTATATGGGAAGAGAATGGAACAATCCTAGATATATCACCACCAGAAACAATCGACGGAATAGCCACTATTGAAATTGAAGAATTTCTGTTAAAATCTCCTGATCCCCCTATACCTGTCACCATTTTTCTACCAGATATATGGGTTGAGTTTACATTACCATATATATCAACTTCAAGAGCACTATTAATAGCTACAACTCCAAAACGATCTATCATAGAAGGATTATTAGTTATATAAACAGGCCTTAAAACAATATCTTCAGAATACTTTTCAATATTATTAAATAATTTTTCTTGTCCTTTATTTGAAAGTGTCAAAGATGTCCCACTAGCTGCTTTTAGTTTCCCAGAATCCAAAGAATCTAACAATCCATCCTGTATTACTTCACCAAAATAGACTAGATCACAAGTGAGATCTATAGAGTTTAAAGCTCTCATTAGAGTGTTCCCTAATCTACCTACTCCAAATTCAAGATACATTATTTCATCAAATATAGGATTTTTTTCCACTTCCTCAACCAAAAAGCTAGATAAGTTTCTTGCTATCTTTTTATCTTTATTATTTGTATCCTCAAAAGTATAGGATTGACTATCTTTTTTTTCTGTTTTTATTACGCCTTCCAGCTTATCAGGATCAAAATATATTTTTGAACTCCCTATTCTATCATCTGCCGATGAAAGAGGGATTGGATCTCTATTAGGTGGTTTCTCCCTAATATAGATATCATGAAGATGTCTAAGCTCCAATGGTTGAGCTTTATTTAGTTCAAGTATTAGTTTATCTGATATTTCAACAAATACAGGAGTATGTCCTATAGAGGTGGAAGGAATAAACCAACCATCACCTACAGATACAGCCTCTATTATACCGATAACTTCACTAGAATCAACAAACCTTCTAAGGCCACCGTATTGTATTTCATCACCAAACGAGCTAGCATGAGGGTCTTGTAGCTGTATTTCCCCCTCATTAACAGCTTTGCGTGCTTGAGAACTAGAAATATAAGGATATCTTCTATCTATTATATCACTTTCAACCATATCTATATCAATCTCTTCCCCAACAGTACCAGAACTTATAACTGTAAAAGAAAAATCCTCATCAATATTGGATAGAGCCAAAGGAATCTCTTTAGGATAGCCAACACTACCAAAACCACTAATAAGAAGTACAGCATCAGATGGTAAAGAAGAAACTATATCATTTATATTGCCCAGACCTATATTATCATTTATTCGTTTCATTTAATCACTATTGAGTTATTTATTCTTACTATATTTAACTAATTTCACATCAGTAAAAATAATAATTTATCTCAATTATTTGATATTAAATATATCTTCCCAAATATTTTTTTACTTATATCTTTTCAGTATAATTAAACATACTTTATTTGGATAAACTATCGCTTATATATAAAATAAAAAATTGAAATCTTTCTTAGATATCATCCATTTTTTGTTAAACAGAGTTTTAGGCAAAAATAATGAAATGTCCATATTGTGTTGAAGAAGGAAGCAGAATGAAAATACATAAACATTTAACCAAAAAACATAAAGAAGAAATAAAACAAAACGGAGAATACGAGTATCGATGCCCAGAATGTGGAGAAACTACTAAAATAGATGTTCCTAAAGAAAGTCAAGATTTTTTTGAAGATATATCCGTTTTATCATTTGATATGTTGCTAGATCACCTAGAAGAAAAACATAATTACTAGCTTTTTACGACTAAAACAAATACGTAAATATCACATATCTTTATTTCTTTCAGCAGATCCAAAGCATCCTCTCAAACATAGTTTAGAGGAATTAAAATCCTAAATACAAGTAAAAACTATAAGATAAACACGGTTATATGATGTAACAATGTTTTTAGAAGATTAAAAGTAGGGAGTGTTTTTAGTGATACTAACTAAGTGTTCAGATTATATTTAGTATATCTTTAATGTTATTCAAAAGAGATAACTTTTAGATGTTTTTGTTCTATCTTTAGACATGAAGTAATTTTATCATATTTCTCTTTGTCGAGCTTTTGGTATTTGAGAACGTAATTCCTCATTGACATATAATCCAACACCTATAGGTTCTTTTTGATTTATTTTCCTGTGGATTACTATAATATATCCTTGATCTATGTTCTTATTTTGTATTTCTTGGTTTTTTCCGGATATGAATTCTGAAGCTTTCTCTAGTTCTAGGTATATAATATTTTTAGTAGCATGTCTACCAAATTTCTGTATAGCCTCAGTTGTTGGCTTCCAATATTTTCTTTTAGTCCTCATAAAAAGAATTCCAATAGATTCCATGTTTTCGATAGGAGAATCTATTTGATTATTTCTGAAAATCCATATTTTTCCCTTTCCCTTTTCCCAAAAAGAATATTTACTAAAAACTTCTGGATTAACACCAAACTTATTTTTCCACCATTTTAGTATTTTTTTACGAGTTGGTCTTCTATCTATATCTCTATGTTTTTCAGTTTTAGGGAGTTTATCAAAACGGCTACTATTGTTTTCTTTCATTTTGTCACTTCTAGTTTAGCACAAAAAAATCCTCCTGTATTATTTTGGTGGGGATATATTCTCTTAGCTTTCCATATATCATCTTTATATTTTTTATTCTTCCATTTATCTATTCCAGGAGAATAATCTAATGGAAGTTCAAAATCTATCAGTCTTGAGTTTTCATTTTCTAATATATAATCTAGTACTTCCTCATTTTCTTCAGGTGCAAAGGTACATGTAGAATAAACTACCGTTCCACCTTTTTTAGTGAGTTTTACAGCATTTTTTAATATTTCTTTTTGGAGAGAGGAAAGATTTCGTATTTTTTTAATACTATGATTTTCTAATACATTTGGATTTTTTCTAATAATTCCCTCACAAGAACAGGGCACATCAACCAATACTCTATCAAATTTGTTGGTGGGGACTATAGAAGAGTATTGATTTATAGAAAAATGTCGCGCATCTTCATTTGTAACAGCTACATTTGTTATTCCAAGACGTTCTGTATTATGTCGTAGAGACGCTAGCCGCCCTATATTTGAGTCGTTTGCTATTAAAACGCCACTATCATCCATTAAATCGGCTATTTGTGATGTCTTACTTCCGGGAGCTGCACATGAATCCCATATATATTCTCCATTATTAGGTTTTAATATGATGGAAGGTATAGCCGAAACTTCTTCTTGTGGATGTATCCATCCGTGGAAATGAGGCCAAGTGTTACCTGGTTTTTTTGTGTCAAGTCTTAAAAGATAGGGGTTCCAGTCTATTTCTTCCCAGCCTATACCTTGGTTACTTAGTGATTTTTTTGTCTTTTCTATATTAGATTTTATTGTGTTTATTCTAACTGTACGTGGAAGTGGGTCTAGACATTTGTTTTTAAATTCTTCAAAATCATCTATTATAGATTTATATCGTCTGAATTCTTCCATAAAAATATATAAAATATAGAAAAAAAGAAGATACTAGCTACTTGAAAATGTACCTGTTTCTCCTTTAATTCCAAATCCTTTAGCTAGATCTCGTACTTTCTTCAGCAGTCCTTCTTTACCTTCTCTTTCTAATAGAGAATGGTCTAATACCTCATATATATCTTTTACAGGAATTATTTCAATTTTATCTTTGTATTCATCCTCTATCATGACATCATCTAAGTTTGATTCAGGTATTATTACTTTGTCTATACCTGCTTTAGCTGCTGCCTCTATTTTATGTGTTACACCTCCTACAGGCAATACATCTCCTCTAACTGTAAGGGATCCAGTCATTGCCACACTTTGGTCTACTGCCACTCCCTCTAAAGCACTTATGACAGCTGTAGCTATAGTTATACTAGCAGAGTCTCCTTCCACACCTTCATAGCTTTGAAGAAATTGTATATGAACATCCATTTCACTTACTTCTTTACCTGTTAATTTCTTGATTATTGCTGAAACATTTTGTACAGATTCTTGTGCGATCTCTTGGAGTTTACCAGTAGCAATGACTTCCCCCTTTCCATCTGTAACTTCGGCTGCTATTGGTTTTACAATCCCAGAATCTTCTCCTAAAACAGCTAATCCGTTAACTCTACCTACTACACCACCCTCTGTCACGGTTACATCATAATCCTTTTTTCTTTGTATCATTTCATCACTAACTTGCTGTTCTATAGAACGTGCTTGTTTCTTTGCGTCTAATACATGATTTTTTGCCACCATATTTGCCCCTTCTTTTTTAGCTATATCCCCTGCTACTCTTATTAGCCCACCAAGATCTCTGAATCTTAGTGATATATGTCCCTTTCTATTAGCCTTTCTCTGTGCTTCTCTTACTATTTCTTCTACAGCTTCTCTTTCAAAATGAGGTATTCCACCGTCTTTTTCAACTTCTTGAGCTACAAATCTAGCATATTTTCTTCTTATCTCTAGGGTTTCTTCAATTGTATCTTCCATGTGGACTTCATATCCATATCCTTTTATTCTATCACGTAGTGCTGGATGCATATTTTCAACAGCATCAAGGTTACCTGCAGCGACCATTATAAAGTCACAAGGTACAGATTCTGTTTGTACCATAGCACCAGAAGAACGTTCTGACTGTCCAGTTATTGAAAACTCACCTTCTTGTATCGCAGTCATGAGGTTTTGCTGTTGTCTTATATCTAATGTGTTTATTTCATCAATAAATAGAACTCCTTTATTAGACTCATGTATTGCACCTGCTTCAACTCTTTCATGTGCGGGTGTTTCAAGCCCACCACTCTGAAATGGATCATGTCTTACATCTCCTAGTAGAGCACCTGCGTGAGCACCTGTAGCATCTCTAAAAGGTGCTGTTTCCTTATCTCCGTTATCAACTAATAGATTAGGTTTATCTACCTCATCTTCTCTCTGTATATATCTAAAAGCTAGAAAGATAATACCCGCAGCTAGAATTCCAAGGAGAAAACGGCCAACAATGAATGCGTAACCAGCCACCCCTAAGATAATTATCCACATTAGAACAGTTCTCATCTGATCTCTTTTTTGAGCTTCTTCCTTGTGAGCATCAACTATCTCTTTACCTTTACCAGCTGGAACTGTTCTTATCTTTGGTTCATTTTTATCATCAGGATTATGATAAACTAATATATCTTGTAGTTCTTCTTTTGGGAGGAGTTTTGCCATGGCCTTAGAAAGCATGCTTTTACCCGTTCCTGGGGGGCCTATCATCATTACATGACGTTTTTGTTTAGCAGCTTTCCTTACAATTTCTACTGCTTCATCTTGTCCAATAACTTGATCAATGAGGCTATCAGGAACATCTATCTCCTCTGTGTTTTCTATGTCAAGTCCACCCAAAAGATCTCCTTTACCCTCTTTGCTCATTCACATAACATAGGCTCGATATCTTAAAAAATCCGTCGGTATTATTGGTATTGACTCCTTTATTGGTTGTATGCGTTGCCTCTTTATTGGTAGATTTCAACCTTTTCATTTGGGTCATAGGAAAATAGTAGATGATATATTGGACGGGAAAGAAAAAAATAAGATTATAATAGCTATTGGTAGCGCACAGAAATCACATACAGTAGAGAACCCATTTACAGCAGGTGAAAGAATAGAGATTATAAAAAAAACACTTTCAGACATACAAAACACTATTTATGTGGTGCCTATACCTGATGTAGAACGTAATTCAATATGGGTTTCACATATAGAATCGCTATGTCCAAAATTTGATAAAGTCTATTCAAATAATCCCCTAGTTAAACAACTCTTTAAAGAAAGTAGAAAAAAAATCAAATCATTTCCACTATATGAAAGAGACAAATACCAAGGAACTAAGATACGTAAAAGAATCCTAAAAAACCAAAAATGGAAACACTTAGTACCAGACAAAACAGCAGAAATAATAGAACAAATAGATGGAGTAGATAGGCTAAAAAACATAAAAAAAGAAGACACTTAAATAAAAATCAAACTAAAAATATTCACTATACAACATCATTATAATATCTACAAAACATATACAATATATAAGAATAAGAAATGTTAGATGATCTTGGATCCTCTATTAGAGGTGCATTAAAAAAAATAACAGGAAGAATTAGTGAAGAAGAAATCGAAGTAGTAGTAAAAGAAGTACAACGAGCTCTTCTAGAAGCCGACGTAGAAGTAACATTAGTTAAACAAGTAAGTAAATCAGTCAAGGAACGTTCTCTGAAAGAAGAAAGAGAAGGTGAAAATCCTCGTGAAAGAGTTCTAAGGGTTGTATATGAAGAACTTGTAGACCTATTAGGAAAAGAGCCTACTGAGATAGAACTAGAAAGACAAGTTATTCTTCTATCTGGACTTCAGGGATCCGGCAAAACAACTACTGCAGCAAAGCTTGCTAGTTGGTTTTCGAGAAAAGGCATAGAAAGTGCTATAGTACAGACTGACACCCATAGGCCTGGTGCATATGAACAAGCAAAAGAACTGGCAGAAAAAGCTGGTGTAGAGTTTTATGGTGAAAGGGATAGTAATCCAGAAGAAATAGCTAAGAATGGGGTTGAAAAATTCCAAGATGAAAGAGCCGTAATAGTGGATACTGCCGGAAGGCATTCACTCGAAGAAGAAATGATAGATGAGATAGAAGTGATAGAAAAAGCTATAAACCCTGATATTAACTTTTTAGTTCTTGATGCATCTCTTGGTCAAGGAGCCAAGAAACAAGCGCAAACATTCAATGAATCTATAGGTGTAGATGGAGTCATCATAACAAAACTTGATGGTACAGCTAAAGGAGGGGGTACTTTAGCTGCTGTATCAGAAACAAATTCATCTATTGGTTTTGTAGGAACAGGAGAGAGAGTTGAAGATTTTGAACGTTTTGATCCTGAGGGATTTGTTTCAAGGCTTCTAGGCATGGGAGATTTAGAAGCACTAGCCAAAAGAGCGGAAGAAGCAGTAGAGGAAGAAGACATGGAAATGGATACAGAAGATATATTGAAAGGTGACTTAACATTAAAAGATGTATATGAGCAACTTGATACAGTTCAAAACATGGGTCCTCTAGAACAAATATTTGATATGCTTCCTCTTGGAGGATTAAAAGATGAACTTCCAGAAATAGATGAAGCAGAAGAAAAGTTAGATAATTATAAAGTAATAATGGATTCTATGACAGAGAAAGAATTAGAAAATCCTAGATCTATTGGAGCTTCCCAGATTGAAAGAATATCACGTGGTTCTGGAAAAAGCAAAGAAGAAGTAAGAGAACTTTTAGAACAACATAGAAAGATGGAACAAGCTATGAATCAAATGAAAGGGAGAGAAGGAGAAATACAAAAGATGGCAGAAAAAATGGGTATGAACAATCTTCCATTTTAGCTTTTAATCTCTAAAAATATTTAGAATAATTTCTATGTTTAATAAGAGGGTAAACTTATTATTTTTAATTAAACATAAATTATTATGAAAAATATATAGCAAACGCTACTAACGGGCTCGGCGGGATTTGAACCCGCGATTTGGAGCTTAGGAGGCCCCCGCCCTATCCACTAGGCCACGAGCCCCTACCAACCAACTTTATTTATTCTTTATCTTCTGTTTCTGTATTGTCTTTTTCGCTTTTCTGGTTTTGCTGTATGTCACTTTGCTGTGTTTTTTCTTTCGCTTCTTCAAGTTCGTTTTGGGCTTCTACTTTTGCTTTTTCGAATTCTTTTTGTGCTTTACCAGCACTTCTTGCTATCTTTGGAATCTTATCAGCACCAAATAACAACACAGCAAGCAAAACAATAACAGCAATCTCAGGAGCCCCAATA
>JAHENH010000105.1 GCA_018609935.1 Halobacteriales archaeon
AGAAAATTCTCCTGTTAACTTTGAGGGTGAGGACGTATATGATATACGAACTTCACTGGAAAACGATCTAGATATGTATGGAGATATAATTGAAACAGTAAGAGAACATATTGGTCTTTGTAGTGATCTAGGAGATGAGGCTACAGCGGAAATACTTAGAGAGCAACTTGTAGATCTAGAAGAACACGCACATACTATAGAACATTTCCTAGGAGAAGATTCACTAAAACAATAAAATATATAAATTAAGTTATAGATTATAGTTTTTCTTATATTTTTTTGTTAAAAATATCTAGAATTTTATATCAAAAAATAGAAAAAATTAATTTAGGGTTTTAATTCTTGTGTTTTATCACTTGAAATCCAAGCATTATTATTTTTAGTATCTATAAATATAGTTCTGTCAGGTCTAGTAGTATAACTTGAAATTTTACTTAACGTGTCCTTACATGGCTCGGGAAGGCGTTCTTTATTTATTTTTTGCTCAACTTTTACTTGACTATTTCTATCTTTAGAATTTTTTTGAGATTTGTTTGAGGATTGATCTTCCATATATAATTGTTTAGGGCGACCTAAAATAAAAAGTCTTTCTATATCATATTAGATATGTATTAATGACAAAACATGTTCGGAGTTTATACTTAGTTCAGTTAGGTTCTATATTTATCTATGTCTAATAAAAAATTAGATCTAAGACAAATACCACCATATGAAAGACACTCAAAAATACAAAAAGAGTTTGAGGAGTTAGATCATGGTGATACATTAACTATAATAAACGATCATGAACCTAAACCATTATTTTATGAGATGAAAGCTGAAATTGAAGAATTCGATGAAGAAAACTATGAAGTAAAAAAAGAAAATGAAAACAAATACGTTGCAAAACTTCCTAAAAAGCCAAAATAGGATATTATCCTTTATAAATTAAGATTTGAAGTATTATTTCAAATATGTATTTTCCATCTAGTAAATCTCTTTAATTCATGAATAACAAGCTAATAAATAAATCCCTAACAGTTTTAGGCGGTATTCTACTTTCTTTAGGTATATTATCAGGTATTCAAAAAATAGGTTGGAGATTATCCCTTGAACAATTTTATTTATTTCATGAATCCTTAATGATTAGATTCTTGGGTGTTTTAATTAGCTTAGAACGAGCTATTTCATTAAAAAAAGCATAGGGTTATCTATCCCCATTCTTTATAGGGATGGGTTTTATTGGCTCGATATTTATTCCAATAAGTATTTTATCCATAATTCTAGGTGGATTAGTTTTAGTATATATTTTTTATTTATACTAAAACAAACTTCATTACATCCCTTTATTATGTTATTGGGATCTATAGTTTGCGTAATAGGAAATGTATTATGGCTTTTAAGATTTAACAGTAATATCTTTGTTCTATTTTGGATAGGATTTCTAATTTTAACAATATCAAGAGAAAGATTAGAGCTTAACAGAATATATATGTCTAAGAAGAAAAAAATCACGTTTATTTTAACTATATTAATATTTTGTATAGGACTATTAGTTTCACTGATAAATTTCAATATAAGAATTAAAATATTCAGTATTGGAATTTTTTGTTTATAAATATGGCTTTTATTTAATGATATATCAAGGTATACAATTGAAGAAAAGAAGAAAAAAGATTCATAGGATTATCTCTATTTTAGGTTATTATTTGCTTTCTATCTCAGCCATAACAGGACTATTTTTTATCAACAGTAATCGGTGTTTTACATATGACATATTTCTTCATTCAATATTTTTAGGATTTGTTTTTTCTATGATATTCGGACATGTTTATACTATCCTACCTCCAGTTTTAGATTTTCAGATCTCATATAGTAAGTTCTCATACATACATTTATTACTTTTACATTTTTCACTTATAATAAGATTTTATGGTGATATATGGTTACTATCTATGAAAAAGTGGAGGGATGTTAAACGTTTTAGCTATAATTTTATTTTTAGCTAGTATTATAAAATACTCAGAAATAAATATAAAAAATGTTTTCAAAAAAAAGAGAATACTATAAGGATAATAGTATAAATACATGAAAATAGGAGTAATTGGAGGGGGTATAACTGGATTATCCTTAGCTCATTATATTGATGATATAAAGATCTTTGAGGAGCAAAACGAACCGGGAGGAGTTATTAAAAGCAAAAAAATAAATAAAAAAATAGTTGAATATGGACCTCAAAGAATTAGATTAACTCCGAATATAAATTCTTTAATTGATGATTTGGGATTAAAAAATGAATTAATTAAAACTGACAATCTACCATTATATATATACCATGATGGTAAGCTAAAAAAAGCTCCTTTATCTATAAAGAAATTTCTATTAAGTGACATACTATCCCCGATTGAAAAAATAAGATTTTTAAAGGGAATTATAGATAATAAAAACGCAGAAACATTAGGGAAGAAACTATCAAAAACATTTGGAAGATCAGCATATAAAAAATTTTTAGGACCGATATTCGGAGGGTTATATGGAGAAAACCCAAAAAATATGTATAATACAGACTCAATGTTTTCTGTTCGAAAATTTATTTTTTCTAAAATGCCTCCAGCTGCATCATTTAAAGAAGGGCTTCAAACTCTTCCAATAACACTCTATAAAAAACATAATAATAAAATAAATCTGAATGAAAAAGTAACGAATATCGAACAAAAAAATAACAAATTCTTATTATATACTAATAATAGAACTGAAAAATTCGATAAAATTATCTTTACAACTCCAGCAGGTGAGGTTTATAAAATTTTAAATAATTTATCCAATAATAAAATAAAACTATTAGATAATTTAAACTATAATAATATCATCTTAGTATATTTATATTCAAAATTTGATATAGAAGCTCTAGGCTACCAAGTATCTTTTGATGAAAATATCTATACTTTAGGGGTTACTGCAAACACATCTTTATTTAGCCATAATAGAGAGGGATTATACACATGTTTTTTAGGAGGTGCTTGGAATCCAGAATTAATAGAAAAATCAGATGAAGAACTTGGAGAAATAGCTGTTAGAGAATTCAAAAAAGTAACAGGACATAACTGTGAATTTATAGGGTTAAATAAAACTAAAATGCCTACAAGAGATCTAACTTGGAAAAAAATACAAGAAATAGAACTACCAAATGGTATATATATATGTGCTAATTATACAGGATCTCCAGGTATTCCATCAAGATTAAGACATACAAAAAAATTAGCTAATAAACTAAAAACTTCTTTCGATAAAAATTAACTTACGTTTCAAAAAAGAAAAAGTCCCTCAAAGCCAAACTACAACTAGTAACAAAGGAAATAATCCGATCTTAAGGCAACTATTGTACGAATAAAAAGAAATATCAATAATCCTGAAATTCAATACTTTTAGATAGTTATTACTAAAAAATCCTACAATACCTTCTTAATTTCTAAAATCTTATATTAACTTTTTTTAGATATAGGATTTTATTTCTCAGTTTTTTCTTTTGTATCCTCATTTGATGATTCTTTAATTTCTTCTTTAGTATTTTCTAGTTCGTTTTGGGCTTCTACTTTTGCTTTTTCGAATTCTTTTTGTGCTTTACCAGCACTTCTTGCTATCTTTGGAATCTTATCAGCACCAAATAACAACACAGCAAGCAAAACAATAACAGCAATCTCAGGAGCCCCAATA
>JAHENH010000106.1 GCA_018609935.1 Halobacteriales archaeon
AACATCTATCTGTATATTACGTGGACTGAATTGTGAGTTTACCATTGATACATTAGATGTTTTTTGTATAGATGTCTGACTATCTTGGTCTCTATTGTTATTTTGCTCTCCATCACCTCCAAGACAACCCGTAAATATTCCAATTGAAACAGTTGCAGTTGTAACTAAAAATTTTCTACGATACATTAAATAAAGATAAACTATATATCTTTAAAATATTTATTCATGAAAAGTAATATCTCCACAAAATCTGAAATTATCTCCAAAAAATCAATATTAAAACCCATATTTAGATTAATATTATAATTTTGACTATCTATCCATTATGTGTGTCTTATACATTAAGCAATACAGTTGAAGGAAGATTTGATGAGATAGTAGATTACACGATAAATGCATTAAAAAGAGAATTTTGGTATAATCTGTACTATAAATCTAAAGTCCACACTAAAAGAAAAAACTTGACAAGTAATTTAATTAAATATAAGATATTAGGATTATGTGATTTGCGATCTCCATATAATTGGTTATTTCTATATTATCTGTAGTTTATCAGTTATTGAGAAAACTATAAATGATATAATACCAGCTATTGTTGGTGATGCAACCCAAGTGACAATGACTCGTTTTACCATATCTACGTTATGTAGTCTGAACTATTCTTCTTCCCAATCAGAATTACTATAATTATCTTGTTGGAGTATTTCATATATTGAAATATTACTGCTTGCTTGACCCCATCCTAGACCTATTACAGAGGAAGTTGTAGTAATTGCAAGGCTAGCTGGTATTCCACCCCAACTTAGTCCAGTAATAATAGTTGCTGATATTACTTCAACAATTATTGCTCCTTCAAGTGACAGATCCGTAATACCTTCTCCGACTGTCCCCATAGTACGTGGGCCCAAAAGAAATGCTCCTAAACTTATTGAAGCTCCAGCACTAAATGCCATATAGCAACCAATACCTATTATGACGATTTTTGCTAGAATGTTTGATTCTTTTGATTCAAGATTTAGCCATGTAACAATGTCTTTGTATATATATCGTCCTATAAATCCAGATATCCAGAAAGCTAATACGGGTGATACTATCCACCACATAACTACTTTACCTACTGTCTCCCAGTTTAGTACACCAAGAGCTACACCCATACCTGCAACAGCTACAACTTCGGTTTCACTTGTACTTACAGATATCTTTAATATATTACCAAACAGTATTCCAATTCCAATAAATAAAAGCACCAATATAGATGCTGTTGGAGTAAAATGTTGTGGTGGTATAAATCCTTCACCAAGTGTTTCAACTACGTTTGTTCCTATAATTATACCACCTAATAAAACAAATATAGACATAAGTCCAGACGCATATCTCATTGGTATTATACCACTACCAGTTGCTGGTCCAAACGCTACTCCTGTAGAAGACCCTCCTATATTAAGTCCTACAAATACAGCCGTAGCTATGCCTATAATGAATATAACCGATACCATTTAATATTAGACTATAATCTTAATCATCCGAAAACGTATATATTACATAGTACAAAGAAATAATATATCTTTGTAGAATATGTCAGTTATACGAGATTTATTTCTTGTTGTTTTTAGTGAAGTATCTTAGAAATAAGCTCATAGGTACCTGTCTTGCTTATATGTGAATCTATTATTGGTAACAAAAACTGGGTATAGTGGTTTCATTACTTATTTTTTGTTTATTTCTATTTTTTTCTTGTTGTTTTTCATTAAATATATATTATGAGAAAGTTAGGAGAGATATATCTTTTTAAGAAAAATATATAGAAAAACTCTTTGTTGATTTTTTAGATAGATTTAAAGATTTTGATGATGGGGGAGAAATATCTGGTTTTTATGTAGAAGTTAAGATAGATGGAAAAAGGATCAGTATGGGGCTATTCCTATTAAATTCGCTGAAGAAGCAGGAAATAAAGATGCTGAAAAACTTGTGTTAAATATATACTAGATTTTACGTTCTTTCCCGAATTTCAAAGGATATAGTAGTCTTCTCTATCCATATATTAGGACAATACATTAGATGTAAATGACTCAAAAATTAATTTGGGACATCTTGTTATGGTTATTAAAAAAAAAACTTTTCACTTATATTTTAAAAAATTATAACCAAATTCAAAATATATAAAAAAAGTTATTATTTTTAACTTTATTTTCCTATAAATTTATTAATCTTTGAGTTGATTTAGAATAGAGATATATACGAAAGAACGAATAATCAATTAAAACAAAAACAAAAGAATGTATAGAAAAACGGATATTGATAAATATCTCCTAAAGAGAAAAAAGAAAAAGACAGATACAGATAATCAGATCTTTCTTATTCTAAGTTATTATATATTAACTCAATAACTATTAACTTAATAACTAAATAGTTTTAATTGTATTAGGAAAAACATAATAATTTTGAGTATATCAAGAAAAATTATATATTTCTGGATATATATCCTTAAAACTCTAAAATATGTGTATTCGTAAAAGTTAAGTGAAAAATATTAATGGCAAATGATGTGATGGAAAGGTCCGGGTCAAACTATTTATTTTTGTTGGAATACTCTTAGTATCTGTTTTAAGGGTGGGAATTATAATTTCTGATATTGGACAAGTTGAAGGATTTTGTGCTTTTATTTTTGCTCGAATACCAGAGACCATAAATACTAAATAGTATACATAATATTAACGTTTATCCCGAATATATTGGATTATTTATTATTCTAAAATTAAAGAAATAGATTGGTTTATAATGTCATATTTTATAAATTTATGTATTATTTTTTAATATTGGATTTTAAAAAATAATTTGTCTATATTTTTTGTAATATATATTTAATACATATTTGAATATTTTTTACAAATTTTTATATAGTCTCTACAAAAATTATAGTCTCTACAAAAATATTTGACATTTATAGATGTAAAAAATAATGTGATCAAGTATTTTTCTTTTTATACTAGAAATTTAAATACTTTAAGATGAAAGGAATAGAAAAATATATATTTAAATGTCCTGGGTGTTCCGAAGAAACAGTCGTCGATGAGAATATAAAAGAAGAATCTATAGAAAATGGATGTATAAGTTGTGGGTGTGAAGTAGAACCTTCCAACTTTGAGAAAAAATAATAACAAAATATACCAAGAAAACCCGGTTAAAAAATAAAGGAGAATAAAATATAAACCAAAATTAGAATAAAAAATATAAAGAAAGTATTTATGAAAGTATAAATTAAAATTATTTTCTATATAATTATAAAGTTTTATTTTGTATTATTTTTTTCTTTGTTATGGCTCCAAAATTCTGTATCGACTTTTATTTCTTTTTTGAATATAGGTACTTCATTTTTTAATATATTAATACCATCTTGTACTGCATTAAATGCTTCTTGTCTATGTCCAGCTAATACAACTACAAAAACTATGTTTTCACCTGGTTTTATTTTACCGGTTCTATGATGTATAGCTACTTTATAGACTCCTTCTCTTTTTTCTATCTCATTACAAATATTATTTATTTTCTCTTCTGCGATTTTATCATATTTTTCAAACTTAAGATATTTTGTTAGTCTATCATCCTTTTTTTCTTTAGCCCTAACTCTACCTGTAAATGTAGCAATAGCACCAGCTTTTTCAACTTCTGGAGAATCTTTTACTTCTTTTATTAGAGAATTAAGTGTTTTAAAAGAATCTAACTTTTCGAATTCCTCTATAATACTGTTAATATTTATATCTTCTATATCAGAAATCTGTTTTATAGTTGGGCCATTATACTCTTTTTCTCCAATGACTATTTTAGGTATATCGGTACTACTAAAACCTTCAACTATAACATAGTCATATTCAGGAGCTAATTTTTCGAGTATTTCTGTAAGTGTCATAGTTCCCTCTCCTGTAGCAAACCATCCGTTTTCGTCTGTAACACCATATGTAACAGAAGACCCTGCTTTCCTATGTCTAAATGTGTCTTTTCCTTTAGTATCTAGATCAGGAGAATGATCCAAATGCTTTACTGTTGCCGCTTTGCCCTTTTTCTTCAAATTAGAAATAAGTTTTTCTACTAAAGTAGTTTTACCAGAATCTGAGAAACCTACAATACCTAAAACCTTCATATTAAATACTACTACGTGGATATTATAGAAATTATGAAATCTCTAATAGAAGTTATATATAATTGTTATACTATAATCTTTATTTTATTTCTTTAAGATTTTCTCTCGTATTGACATTATATAAAGAATTAGACAATGTTTTTTTCGTTGTGTCATCTATATTTATTTTTATAATTTCATCTAAAAAATTAAAAATAGATTTTATGCTTTTCTCTTCTTTTAATTTTTTTTGTATATCTACAACGGCGTTTTTATTATATATTGAATGTAATGCCTGTAAACCCCTATCTATGGGGGTTATAGCGTCTGGACCTTTTTACATATTTAGCAACACAATAAATAGCTGACTTGGAAAGAAGAGGCACTCGCATCCACATAAAAAAACTAATCAGAAGAGATACTTTTTATACCGCCAAAAACACCTCAAAGAGGGCCATTAAATTTTTCATTATCGAACGCAAATTTTACATCTAGTTTTAGGTTTTTTAGTTGAAGTTTTTGTTTCTTTCTTTTAAAACTGAGACTGATTTTATGTTTTATATTCCATATTAATTTTGTAGAAAAATTTAGAATTATTTAAAACCCCAATATATTCTAGACCAGAATCTTTCATATAAAAAATAGGTTACTGTTTTGATTACGTTAGTAGCTATACCTATATTGACTGCTTGTCTAATATTACCAGTTACAAATAAAGCTACAGAAAAAGTTATTAATAACATAACAACTCGATACATTAGAGTTTTTAGTAGTGTTCTGGAAACTCCCTCATGGGGTCTTAGCTTTATTTTTTCTAATATTTTCATGTTATCTTATTTTTATTTTAGTTCTAATAGGCTATTATCAATATATTCCGGATTTTTCATCCATTCCCCTTTCTCATTTTTTATCATATATTCACCATAGTACGGGACACGTTTTGAAGCCAACTCAGTAAATTTGGACCGTAGCTCTTCGTCATCTGTTTCATCAGTAGGTATAAGATCATCATTTCTATTTAGACAACTTTTTAGTTTTCCATCATGTGTTATACGAATACGATTACAGTTAGCACAAAAATTAGGATTTTCTACAGGGTCTACAACTTCTATAATTGTGTTATCTATTATAAACTGGTCTCTATTGTGTATTTTTCTTTTTCTTTTATTGTCCGAACGTTGATCTAATATTTTTTTTATTTCGTCTATATCTACTTGAAGATGACTATCTCCAACTATTTCGGGCATATATTCTATTATTTGTAAATGTAATCCGTCTCTTTTCGAAACAAATTCTATCATCTCATCTAAAAAAGGTTGCATAGGTTCTGCCATCACCATATTAAGTTTTATAGGAGTGAGTTCAGCTTTTAGTGCTGAATCTATACCTTCATATACTTTTTTTATTCCTCCATTTGTTATCTTTCGGAAGTTTTCTGGATTACATGTATCCATTGAGATATTAACTCTATCTAGTCCAGCGTCTTTTAATTTTTGCGCTCGCTTATCTAAAAATACTCCATTTGTAGTTATACTAACTTCAATGTCTCCTATTGTGGTTATTTTATTTATTATGTCGTCTAAATCTTTTCTTAGCATGGGTTCACCTCCAGTAAGTTTGTAGTTTTTTATCCCAAATTCATATGCTATTTTTGAAATCTGAAATATTTTTTTTATGTTCATTTCGTCTTCTTGTGGACTCATTGGTTTTTGTTTTTTACCCAGTCCTTCATTGTGACAATAAAAACAGTTTAAGTTACATCTGTTTGTTAGAGATATTCGTATATCAGTTATTTCACGTCTAAAAGAATCTATTAATTTTTTTTGCATAATTTAAATATTTAAATCCAATAAGCTTTAAAAGAAAGAGGTTTTTTATATTATTTTTTATATTATTTAAAAAGATTTCATTAATTTTTTTGGAGGAAGGTTTTACCATATTTTGTAGGTAAAACTATTATTTTATAAAAAATTTATGACTGATTTTCAAAATCTTAGAATGGAAAAAAGGAATAAAAGTTTATCAAACATGAATGGTCTTTTGGCCTAAAAATATAATTTATTCAAGATATATTTTATATGAACCTCCAAATTTAGATAGATATACTTAAAAAACCTTTATTTTTAGGGATCACTCATCTATCAATATAGAGTGATATTTTTATCATGAGTATAGAACATGAGTAGCCCAAAATCTTCGAGGAGGGAGTTCCTAGAGGGGATGGGTTCTATAGCTAGTTTAAGCCTATTAGATAAAGATTTTTACCAGATGGATCGATTACAAGTTGTAGAAGACCAGGACAGATACGGGAACTATCAATATAGAGGATGGGAAGACCTCTATAGAGAAAAATGGGGCTGGGATTCTAAAGCCAGAAGTACACATGGAGTAAACTGTACAGGAAGTTGTTCCTGGAAAGTCTTTGTAAAAAATGGACAAGTATGGAGGGAAGAACAAGCAGGAGACTATCCACAAATTAGTTCAGATCTTCCAGATCTTAATCCAAGAGGATGTCAGAAAGGAGCCTGTTATAGTGACTATGTTCATGCAGATCAACGAGTAAAATATCCATTAAAGAGAGTCGGAAAAAGAGGGGAAGGAAAATGGAAACGCATCACTTGGGATAGAGCTTTAAATGAAATATCAAGAGAGGTAATAGATAAACTAAAAGAAGAAAAATACGACACTATAAGTGGCTTTACTCCGATACCAGCTATGAGTCCTGTATCTTTTGCAAGTGGCTCCCGTCTTATAAACCTACTTGGAGGGGTTAGCCACTCATTTTATGATTGGTATAGTGACCTACCCCCAGGAGAACCTTTAACCTGGGGTTTCCAGACAGATAGTTCAGAAAGTGCAGATTGGTATAATGCAGATTATATGATAACTTGGGGATCCGACCCTCTTTATTCAAGAATTCCTGATGCAAAACAACTAGTCGAATCAAGATATGACGGAACCAAAGTAGTTGGTATATATCCTGATTATGCTGCAACTGCAACACGATGTGATGAATGGCTTTCGCCTGAACCTGGAAGTGACGCAGCTCTTGCTCTTGGTATGGTTAAAGTAATAATAGATGAAGGGCTCTATGATACAGAGCATATTAAAGAACAAACAGATATGCCTCTTCTTGTCAGAAACGATAATGGTAAATTCCTGCGTTCTTCTGAGATAAACGAAGATGGAAACGAAAAAACAATGGTTATGTTAGATTCTCAAGGACGACTTAGAGAAGCTCCAGGTTCCTTAGGCAGAAGAGATGGGGAAAGAGACTCTAACTCAAGTATTGTTCTTAATTTTGATCCAAAAATAGATGTAGAAACAGAAGTTGAAACACTATCAGGACAAATACGGGTAAAGTCAGTGTGGACCCTCTTAAAAGAAGAATTATCAAAGTATACTCCAGAGTTTGTACATCAAGAAACTACTGTAGGTAAAGAAACATATCAAAAGATAGCAAGAGAATTTGCTAACGTAGATAGAGCTAAAATAATGCATGGTAGAGGTATAAACGGATGGTACCACAATGATTTAATGAATCGTTCACTACAGCTTCTTGTTACAATCACTGGAAATATTGGTAGACAAGGAACTGGTTTTGATCATTATGTAGGACAGGAGAAAATATGGACCGTTAACGGCTGGAAAAAACTTTCCTTCCCAACTGGAGATGTCAGGGGGATGCCGACAACACTTTGGACTTACTATCATTCTGGAATATTAGACTATACTGAAGATAAAATTGCAGATAAAATAAAGGAAGCTGTAAGAAAAGACTGGATGCCTCTATATCCGGAAGAAAGACCTGATGGATCCAGGCCCGACCCAAGTATTATGTTTATATGGAGAGGTAACTATCTCAACCAAGCGAATTCAAATGTGTTTGTAGAAAATAATCTATTGGATAAATTGGATCTAATGGTAGATATAAACTTCCGAATGGATTCTACTGCTTTATATTCTGATTATGTACTCCCTGCTGCAAGTCATTATGAAAAATATGATATAAGTGTTACAGATCTCCATTCTTTTATACATCCATTTACACCTGCAATAGAGCCCTTAGCAGAAGCAAAATCAGATTGGGAGATATTTAGGTTATTTGCAAAGAAAATACAGGAAATAGCAAGAGAGGAAAACATAAAGTCAATACAGGACAGAAAATTTGATCGTGAGATAGACCTACAAAATATCCACACTGATTATATAAAAGATTGGGAAACAGGAGATGAGGGAAGATTAAAAGATGATAAAGAAGCATGTAGATTCATACTAGAAAATAGCGAACAAACTAATCCCCCTGATTCAAATGAACGTATAACATTTGAAGATATAGAAGAAAAACCAAGGAGGTTCCTCAATTCAGGCCATCATTGGACCTCTCCAATAGAAGATGGGAAAGCTTACACTCCTTGGAAGGATTTTGTTCAACAAAAGAATCCATGGCCCACCTTTACCGGTAGACAGCAATACTATATAGATCATGATTGGTTTTTAGACATGGATGAAGAATTACCTACATATAAAAAACCAAAGGAAGAACAAGACGGTGACAAATACCCTTTAAAATGGATTACTCCCCATCCAAGATGGTCTATACATTCAACATGGCGTGATCATTCCGATATGCTTGAACTACAAAGAGGAGAACCTATAGTTTGGATTTCTCCAGAAGATGCTGAAGAAAGAAACATAGAAGATGAGGACACTGTAGAGATCTATAATAACCTTGGATCTATCGAAGCTAAAGCTAAATTATATCCAAGCGCAAAAAAAGGCTCTGTACTAATGTATCATGCCTGGGAAAAATATCAGTTCCCCGATGGAAAACATTACAATTGGATGACTCCAATGATGTTGAATCCTACCCAGCTTGTTAGATATCCAGAAGATACAGGTGAACATCTACATTTCTTTCCTAACTATTGGGGTCCAACAGGAGTGGATAGAGACACAAAAGTAGAAATTGAAAAAAAGATGGGGGATAGATAAAAATGGCTGAAATACATAAAGGTATCGACCATCAGGTTGGAATGGTTATGGACCTAAATCAATGTCTTGGTTGCCATACCTGTAGTATGGCATGTAAGAATCTTTGGACAGAGTCTACAACTCCTCAAAGTTCTCCAAATGGCCGTGAATATATGTACTGGAATAATGTGGAAACAAAGCCAGGTAAAGGATATCCCCGTGATTGGGAAGGAACAGCTGGTGGATTTGAATCAGATAAACACCAGAACCTCAAAGATAGTAAGGTACCAAGTGAGGAAGATTATGGAGAACTTGCAGACGCTGAATTTAATTATAAAGAAGCACTCTTTGAGGGAGGTGATGAACCTTTACGTCCGGAGGAAGATCCACAATGGGGTCCAAACTGGGATGAAGATCAAGGCGCTGGAGAATTCCCTAACTCCTATTATTTCTACCTACCAAGAATTTGTAATCACTGCACTCACCCTGCTTGCCTAGAAGCTTGCCCTAGAAAAGCTATATATAAAAGAAAAGAGGACGGAATTGTTTTGGTAGACCAAGAGAGATGTAGAGGATACAGATACTGTGTTGAGGCATGTCCATATAAAAAGGTCTATTATAATGTATTAACAAAAACATCTGAAAAATGCATATTCTGTTATCCAAGATTGGAGGGAGAAGGTAAAGACGGTGAAAAACACCCTCCTGCCTGTGCTACTCAGTGTCCACCACAACTTAGATATGTAGGTTACCTAGATGACAAAGAGGGACCCATATATAAATTAGTTGAGGAATGGGGAGTAGCACTTCCATTACATCCTGAATATCGAACTCAACCTAATGTATATTATATTCCTCCCTTTATAACCCCGCCAAAACATTCTGAAAATGGAGAAACCATAAATCAAGAAAGAATCCCTCGTGAATATCTTAGAGAACTGTTTGGAGATAATGTAGATAAAGCTATGGACACGTTGGAAAAAGAAAGAGAAAAAGTAAAAAATGGTGGACAAAGTGATTTGATGGATTTATTAACATCAGAAAATCCAGAAAACTTTAAATTAGAGGTATAAAATAAAAATGAAATCACATAAAATTAAAATTTTAATATTTATAACAACGTGTTTGTTGGCATCTTCCTTATTAGTAGGGACCAGTATAGCCCAACAACAGAATAATTTACCGGTAGTAGACATCTCCAATGAAACAGCCAACTCTCTTAATAGTCCAACTGGAGATAGCTGGAATAATATTGAAAAAAATGAAATTTCTCTTTCAGGGGCTCCAAGCGCTCCTTTTATACCATTGGTTGATACAGAAGAAACAAGAAATGTAACTACAGACACATTAAATGTCAAAGCAGCGAAAACATCTGATAGAATATATTTCCATTTATCATGGGAAGACCCTACAAAAAACATAGGTGCTCCTAATCCACCAAATTTCCCAGATGCAGGTGCTTTACAGATGCCCTCACAACCAGGAAAGACTACTTCTATAATGATGGGGAGTCAAAATATACCAGTAAATATTTGGTATAAAAGCGCCGGTAAAACGACAGAAGAGATAATTGCTGCAGGCCCTGGAAGTGTATCTTCACTTAATCAATCAGTTGTTAAAGGAAACATGCAATATAAAAATGGTAGATGGCAACTTGTATTATATCGAACACTGGAAGCTTCAGGTAATAATAAACCTCAATTTTCTAATAATAATAATAATAATTACGATATAGCTTTCGCAGTTTGGAATGGTGCAAACAAGGAAAAAGACGGAAAAAAAGCTATAAGTACTTGGTATACTCTAAACTCTGTCTCAGGTCAAAATCAATCTACTGGAGGTCAACCAGCTGAGCAACAACCTGGTTTAACTTTCCTAACTGCAATATTTGGAATAGTCAGTCTATTTATTCTAAGAAAAATAAGAAATAGAAAATAAAATATGTTAAATAAGAAAACTACAGACAAAGACGTAAAAGAGATAGATAAGAAAGCTGCATCTAAAGGTGGAATATATACATTATTATCTCACTGTTTTCCCCCTCCTGAACAGAATTTCTATGAATCACTTAAGTCAGGGGAACTAGAAAAGGAAATAAAAAATCTACTTGAAACTTCTGGATTAGAGATTGATTTTTCATTTTCCTTAGATGATGACTATGATATTCTAAATGCTAGATATAATGATCTATTTATTGTTAGTTTTTCTCGATACAAAAATAGAACTATAGGAGAACTTGAAACTGAGGGACCCACAGTTCCATTATATGAATCCTCATATAGGGAAGGATCCTCGTGGAAAGAAATTAATTTAGACCTGGCTAGGGCATATGATTATTTTGGACTAGAGATGGATGATTCCTATAGAGAACACCATGATCATATTAGGCTTCAACTAGAGTTTGCAGGATATCTCTGTCGTCTTGAATCCTTTGGAGAAAAATCAGCAAGGAAAGCACGGTTAGATTTTCTAGATAGGCATCTTAGAGTATTGACAGATAATATATATAAAAACCTAAAAAAAGAACCTGGAACTGGAATTTATGAAAATTTTGCCAACTTATTGGACTCCTTTACAAAGAAAGATAGAGAAGATCTCGACTCTAAATAGAGAAGAAGATCTAGTAGGAGGATTGATAGCTATAGCTGTAGCTATCGGATTTATATCAAGAATATGGGGAAACAGTCCATTTGCTCCAGAACTGATTTTAAATTGGTATGGACCCATACAAAAACTAGGATTATTCACTCCTATTTTAGGTGTTTTCTATCTTGGCCTAAGAAAAAAGGATTTTTTGGAAAATATTGGATTCATAATGATAGGAGTTTTTTCTATTCTGTCATTAATACCTGAACTTGCTACAATATCTGGGGCTTTTATTACTATATTTGGATCTATAGTCTTGTATAGACAAATTGATAGAACTAAAATAGATAAAAAATCTATATTTGTTTCAGGTTTATTTTTCTTATCAATAGTTTTTTCTTTTACATCCCAGTCTACAAGCAGTGTTTTCTCCCTTTTAGGATTGACTTTTTGTGGAATTATAACTGGACTAAATATTTTAGGAATCGTTATCGGGTTAACTATAATTGTTGGAGTTTTATATATAAGCTTTATATCTCCTTTTATACTTGGGGCTACCAGCCTTATAGGTTGGAACGTTGTTGATGTATCTTCTTTTTTGATTGCAACAGCTTTAGGTGGTTCAGTTGGGTCATTATCTACTGGTTTAGCCAGGACTTCTGTATCCTCAATTATTGGAGTAACAATTTTGTTATCTACTGGAACTCCAACTACCCCACCCCAAATTTTGGCTTTATTTATAGGTATTATGTTTTTGTTGAAAAAAAATAGAAACATAAAAGATACAAAAAAATATGGATGATAAAAAACTTCCTATGGTAGATGAAGAAGTGGGAAAGGATTTATCACCGGATCCTTCGTTGGATCCTAAACGAAGTCCAGGTTTTGGTGAAAAAAAGACAAATAAGTTCTACAATAAATCAAGTATAGATGAATATACATGTACAGATACTTCTCCCTTAGAAAACAAAAAACAGGATAGAATTATAGAACTACTAAATAAGGGAAATAAAAATCAAAGAAAAAGAGCGGCACTTGCTTTATCTGATAATAAAAATGAACTATCTGACAAAATTAGAAACAAAACAATAGATACTCTCTCTAAAAAAGCTAGGACAGATGATGATCCCGAGGTTCGTCAGTTTTCAGTAGAATCATTATCTAAATTTGATGGTGATAAAGCTGAAAAAACGATAAAAGATGTATTATTAGATGATGAGGACCCTTGGGTTAGAGCAGAAGCTGTTTGGGCATTAGACAGTATAGATAAAGACAGACATTCAGAACTTATAGAGCTAGCACTAAATTGGGACGATCACCATGCAGTTCAAAGAAATGCAGCCTATTCTATATTTAAAAGAAAAAAAGAAGATTCACTAGATATACTTTTAGATCTAACAGAAGGAAATAATACCCGACTACGTGAATGGGGAGTATATATGTTAGGATGTATTAAGGATGAAAATGAGAAAGCTGAAAAAGCAATTGAAAAAGCGAAAAAAGATAAAGATGAAATAGTTAGAAGGACAGCTAAAAAAGTTTCAGAAAAGGAGGCAAGAGTACTCAAAAAATATCTAGACCAACAAGCACCAGAAAATGGAGATGTATTAAATAGACAGCCCACTCTTTAAAATAACAATTTTCGGTACCTATATAAGTGAAATTTTATGTTTGAAAACCACTGAATGCTATAAACTTTAGACCTAACCCATTATATGACATTAATTGGGATGAAATTTTTTCTGCAGTCAAAAAATATATGAAGCTCTCTAAAAAGATCATCCTACAGATATTAAATCACTGAAAAATTACTCTAAGACGATATATAATAAAAAGAGAACTAATTTCTTATAAAAATAAAAAACTATAAACTAATTTTTGTTTAATTATTAAAAACATAAAACCCTAAAAGATTACATGTCTATATTTGTAAAAAATTACTTTTCTTCTCTATCTAATTCTGATAAGTATTCCCAAATCTCAGTACACCCAGATCCATCAGGTATCTCTTCCAGATGACTACTTTCCACCGTCTCTTTTTCCTTTTCTTCTTTTTCTTCTTTTTTCTCTTTATCTGACATTAATTTGATCTAATATATATGTTTTCCTTATATTATTTTTATTTAGCATCTTTCCTCATATTGATGTACTCTTACAGGATTTATAGACTCTATACTACGATTACTGTCTTCATATTTCTCTAGATGTCCTTTGTAGCTTATATTTAGATTTTTATTTGGGTTCCAATCTCTTGGAATGTTTTCTTTTGCTCTTTTTTTGTTCCACTTCTTCATCTGGGATATACTTTCTTTATTATCTATTGGTTTAGATTCAAGTTTTCTTATAGAATTATTTAACATTCTTTTTCCTTTTTCTGTTCTGACGATTAAGGTTGTATATCCTTCTTTACTTCCTATGTTTCCTGCACTTATATCTGCGCCTTTACTAGTAAAATCACTACATTCAATACATCCTCTAAGTGCAGCATCATCAAATTCATTTATATTTTCTTCAAGTAGTATATTCTTGTTTTTGTCATAAGCATATAGTGTTCCCTCTCTTATATCTATTTTATCAACGTCGTTAAGATCAACTCCTTTATATATTAAAACTGCCTGTAGTCTGTTGTATTCAAAGTTTCTTGTACACATTAATCCTATTGTATACTTAATAGTATCTAACTCATTTTTCCATTTATATTTCTGTAGAGCTTTAGTACCTTCTGTTATACATGGTGTCCCCACTAAAGCAAGTTTTGGATTGTCCAGAGAAATGTCTTCAAGGAGATCTTCGATATGTCCAAGCTGTATTGTTTGGTTATAAAAACTTCCAGCGTTTTTCCATAATTCTTCTTTATTTGTAGCTAAGAATGGTTTTCCTTTCATAGGTTTTTCGTTATCTTCTGTTGCAATAATTGCCCCATCTATCATTTCTTTAGAAAGTAACTCTGATAGTATTGTAGTGACTGCACCACCATCTTGTCCCGAATTTGATATTTTTTCAGATTTTGCACGAACTGCATATGTTTCTCTAATCTCCGTATCTACGAGGTCTAAAAGTCTTTCATATCTAAGACCACCACGTGGACAAAAGTCCCAACATCTAGAACAACCTGTACACATGCTAACTAAGGTGGGATGATTAGATGTATCGTCTATACCTATAGAATCTGAAGGACATGCAGCAACACATGTCCCACATTTAATACATCGATCTGACTCTATTACTGCTTTATCTAGATTTCTAAACCATGTTTTTTCTGGTAGTTCTTCTATATCACTTGTTTCATTTCTTGGATCCTCTATAACTTTGGAAGAATTACCCATTATGTTCCACCTTGTTTTTGTATCATTTTTTTCTGTATCTCTTTTTTAGGTGTATCGTCGATCCATTCTGAAAATGTTCTGTTTTCTTCAGGATCGTTTTCATACATAGAAATCA
>JAHENH010000107.1 GCA_018609935.1 Halobacteriales archaeon
AAACTACAAATACGGATCAACAAAAATGAAAGCCTAAGACAAAAACTTGAATCCCAGATACAATCAAATAATATAAACGATACATTCCTACAAATTCTAAGAAACAAAGATGAAAAAAGACTCAAAGAAGAAAAACAAAAACTACAAAAAAAGAAACAGCAATTTAGAAACCTTGAGGATAACCTAACAGACAACCAAGAGAGTCAAGACTTAAAAAGGAAAATAAACAATACTATAAACAATATAGAAAACAAGATAAACAACCTAAATATTTGGCTTTCAAACCTCAATTCTCAAAACAACCAAACTATAGCACAACAAATAAAATTCGATATACATAGACAGATAAAACATCTGGAAAATAATACTAAAGCATTGAGATCTCTAAATAATACACTAAAAAACCACACAGATAAAATAAACTCCAAAACACAAAAAATAGATTCTCAGATAAATCAGATAGAAACAAAGATCAACAGCATCAGAAGCCAAATTTCACCATCACCTATAGATCTGTATGATAAAGACAACCAGGATGGTATAGAAGGGTTAGAGGTAAGACAGGCAATAAAGTGCTTTTTGTTTGGAGACAACTGTATAAACAATAACCGTCTAAATGGTAATCAGGTTAGATCGATAATAAAAGCATTCCTCGGATTCACATAAAAACCTATACACTTAATCCCCTAGATAGAAAAATTGTAGTTACCCTGAAGTATAAATCTTTTTATATAAAAACTATATATAAAAACTACAATAAATACGTATCAATATATTTTTTTGTTTTTTTTAAACCTATAATGACTTTGGTTAAAAAATTCGTTGTAACCAACTTATTTATCTATTCGTTTTGTTAATAGATATCTATTTTTGTTTATTCGTTATTAGATATGAAATAAACTATAGCTATCATTTTTTTAGGTATATAGAGGTGTGCATAATATATTTAAATACAATAACTACAGTATAATGTGTGTTTTATAGTGATTTTTATTTTTGTTTTAGGCCTCTATAGGTTTCTTTGTATCTATAGCTAGAGGTTTATAGATCCCCCTTCTGTATTTTTTCCTATTAATCCCTCAAAAAATCCAGAGGGAAAAGAGAACCTATTTCATCTTTCTTGTATTCTATAACTTCTTTTGATTTTTTATTCCACTCTAAAATAATTTCTTTTTCATCGATATAAAATAAAACAATCTAAAGTAGTACGTCCCTCCTCAAGTAACTCTACATCAACACTATATATCCTAAACAAACAAAAATAACGTATATTAAAATATAAAACATTTCTTAAGAAAATACAAAAAAACCTAGAAAAATCTATTTCGGCGTTTATTCAACAACAAATGTAATGTATAATAGATAACATAGATAATTCCTAGAAAATATAAATATAACCCCTATAAAAAAATATATAATTCTAAAACATCACATATTATATATAATTATTATATAATAATTTTCCATCACTTTTTATTTTCTACACCTTCTGAACTACCAACCTGTAAAAATGCTTGTATCTTGCCGAACTACACTAAAAACCCAAGACTTATAGTTGATAATATTAAAAAAGTGAAGACAACATAGAAAAGATATCTATCCATAATATCAACACGAAATACATATAGATAAAACTAGTCTGAAAAAATCATTCATCTAAAAAACAAAAGATATTAGATAAAACTAAAATGGAAAAATTTAGACAATCAGTATTAGGTTTAGATTTTTAACAAAGCTTAGAATAGCAGTAGGGACATGTAGTACCTTTTTCAAATTCTTTGTTACATATAATACAAACTCCCCCTTTTCCAGTAAAAGACCGTCCACAGCTTGGACACTCGAAATATGTCAAACTTTTAATTTTATTCCCACAAAACTTACATTCACACATAGATATCAGTCTTTAATTTAAGTCTATATAAACTTTGTGGCAAAAAAAAATAAATAATAAAACCAAAAATAAAGATAATTTTTAAACAAAAAAAACCTATCAAAAATTTATCTATAAAAAAACTAAAAGAAAAATAAATAAAAATTAAGAAATTTAGACTTAATTAACTTCTTATTTGAAGAATATAAAACCAATAAAAAAAATATATTAGGTTTTAAAAAAGCTTTAATTTTAAGAAATAAACATATAGATATCCCAACAAAGTTTATAATCAAAAATATTATTTATTTATTTCAATAATACCTTTTTGTATGTCAACTAAAAAACTAACAATATTGTTATCCAGTATTATTTTTTTCTCATTTACTGTATCCCCAGTAACTGCAGGACAAATAGATGACGTATCTATACAAAAAACAACTACAGGAGAAACAAAAACAATAACTATCTCACTATCTGCATCCAATATAGGAGGAATAACAATAGAAGGACTACCAAATGGATGGACTATACAGAACCACACAGATGACGGAGCAATATTTGTACAGGACGATGGAAACAATGACGGCCACAACGAAAGAATGGGTTGGGCATGGCCAGAACAACAATCACAGACCACAGTATCTGCAACAATACAAACACCACAGACAGTACAACCTGGAAACTATAACCTAACCACAACAACAAGAAATGGAGGACAAACAACAGACACAATAACTATAACAATATCAGATCAAAACCAAGATAGAGACCAAAACCAAACTGAAAATACAAACAACCAGACAAACCAAGATACAAACCAAACACAACAAAACCAACAAGATGATAACCAACAACAACCCGGATTTACAGTCTTAACTGCACTTATTTCAATTATAACAATAGCTATACTAGCCAAAAAAATTAATTAAAGTAATAAAAAAAACGAAGATTGGTTACTATTTTGGGGATAGAACAATTTTTTTATATATTTTTTATTGTTTATGCATATATTTTATATATCTGTGTTGCTGTTTTTTATTATGGATAGATTCAACTATATTTATTTATCCTTTTTTGTTTTTTTGATTTTGTTTTTAGGTATTAGTCCTGTATTTGGACATGAACAAAAAAAGGATGATTTGAATTTGGATCCAAGACTTAAGGGTCTTTTAGATTCCACAGATAAGGATGTATATGCTGAAACCCATAATATAGAATATTCAAATGGAAGTGTTGAGGTTGTAGTTGAGATATATAAAAATAGAAGCTTTCCTACAGGATATAGTTTTAATTTCCATGCCAATACTACATATAAAGATAGGGTTTTCTATCAGGGAAAAATACCTATAAACCAAATAGATTCTCTAAAAAATAGATCAGAAATACTGGATATAAGGCTTCCAGAAACACCAAAACAAGTAGGACAAAATAACAATAATCAAATATCAACCCAGAAAAATACTTCTAATAGTACCAATAATAATGGTGATGGTCGACAACCTAGAAATCAATCATCTATTTTGGGGACTATAACAGCATCTCTAGGTGTTTTGTCTGTTTTTTTGGTTTTTTATTTAAGAAAAGTGAAAAAGGATGATTGAAAAAAAAGAAATCTCTATACTTATAGTATTCGGCTTAATTTTTGTTTTTTTATCTTTTGGTATAAATACAGTACAAGCTGATCAAGCTAAAAATTATACATTAGAAAAACAAAAAATAGATCTAAGAGGTATATCTGATGTATCTCTACAGCAAAAAATTGGTTCTTTAGATGAACAAAAAGTAACTCTTTTATTAGATATAGATAAGCTAAATAAAACCAAACTATCAGAACTAAAAAACTATAATATAGATGTTAAATCAACATACAACGATATACACCAGATAGAGGTTCCTTTTGAGAATATATCTGATATTAGAAAAAAAGAGTGGGTAAAAAATATACGGCGTCCATTAAAACCTAAAAAGACGGTAGTAAGTGAGGGTGTAGATGTTGTTAATGCTTCAATTTTACAGAATAATGGTGTTTTAGGAGAAAATATTAGTATAGGAGTTTTGGATTTTGGTTTTAACACAACAAACCCAGAGATAGAAAAAAATATTGTGGATACTAAGTCTTTTTCTGGGGATGGAATAGGGAACAATGGTGATAACGGTCATGGTACTGCTGTAGCAGAGATAGTGGTAGATGTAGCACCAAAAGCAGATCTATATCTTGCTTCGTTAGATACCGATGTTACATATGCAAATGCTGTAGATTGGCTTGAAACAAAAGATGTAGACATAATAGTTATGTCTCTTGTATTTTTCAATCAGCCATATGATGGAACGGGCTTTATATCTAGTGTGGCTGATGATGCTGTAGAGAATGGGTCTGTATGGGTTAATTCTGCGGGAAATGAGGCAAGAACCCATTGGGAAGGAATATATAGTGACATGGATGGAAATCGTTGGTTGAACTGGACAGAAAAAGATGAACAAAACACATTCTCTCTACAGAAAGGAAAACCTCTTTCTGTATATCTAAGCTGGGATGGTTGGCCTAAAACAGATGATGACTACGACCTATATGTAATAACACCAAATGGTAAAGTTTTAAATTCTATAAAAATACAGGATGGGGATGATAGACCGACAGAATCAATATCTACTATTGCGCCATCTACGGGACAATATAGTATACAGATAAGAAACCATAGTGCAAAGGGAGACAACAGAATAGAGGTATTTTTTGGTGGAGGCTCCCCACTACAACATAATACCCCAGAAAGTAGCATTGTAGCTCCAGCAACAGAAAAAAATGTTATATCGGTAGGAGGATTCAACCACCAAACATTCGAAATAGAACCATATAGTAGTAGAGGACCAACAAATGACGGAAGACAAGGAATAGATGTTGTAGGGCCAGATGGAATAACTACGGACTCAATCCCTCAATTCTTTGGAACATCCGCTTCAGCACCACATATAGCAGGAATAGCAGGACTTATCAAATCACAAAATAAATCAAAGACACCTCTAGAAATACAAAAAGACATCAACACAACAGCAACCGATATACCACCAATCGGTCCGGACACAAAATCTGGATATGGAATACCAAACGCATCAGCCACAATAAAAATAAAACAAAACAAAAAACCAAAAGCAAACTATAGCTATAAACCCAAAAAACCAATTGTCGGCCAAAAAACAAAATTCAACGCAACAAACTCAAAGGATCCGGATGGAACAATAACACGCTACTATTGGAGCCTAGATGATGGTACAGAAAAAACAGGAAAAACAATAAACCATACATATACACAAACTGGAACATACAATGTAACCCTAAATATATCAGATAACCAAGGAAAAACAGACAACAAAACAAAAACAATAGAGATACAAGACAACATAAAACTAAATACTATATCTAACCACACAGATAAAAACATTACAATAACGATAAATGCAACAAATATAGATAGAATAAACATATCTAACATACCAAATAGGTGGAACCTAACAAAACACAAAGACAATGGAGGAAGATTCAATACATATGACAGAAACAAAGATGGACACAATGAAACACTCTCTTGGAGCTGGCCTCAAACCAAAAACATAGAAGTACAAACAAAACATGAAACACCAAATACCACGAAAAAATATAAAATAAAAATAACAGCCAAAGGTATAGGCCAAAACAAAAAAACATCTATAACAATAAAAAAACCTATAATCGATATATACGATATAAACAAAAACAAAAAAATAGATCGAAACGAGGTAAAAAAAGCAATAAAAGACTATCTATTTCTAGATAAAATAGACAATATAGAAATTAAAAAACTAATAAGAAACTACTTATTTTAAAAAAAACAGAAAATCCCATAATATAAAACAAACAGCCACTTTTTAATAGATATTCTTTTAATAAATACATAAAATTTTTTGTTTAATAAACAATTTTTAGTTTATATAAGCAAAATAAACCATTTTTATTTATTAAGATAAAAAGTATTTTTTGGTATAGATAAAAGAAATTAGGTATTATTTTGTTTTTTATGGGTTTTATTTTGAGTTTTAATCTATGTTTATTTTTTCACCGTTTAATATTTGTTTTTCTGTGACTTCAAATGTTTTATTGCCTATTTTGTATATTCCTGGATGTGCTAGTTGTATGGTATATCTTCCTTTTTTATCTGTTTTGACTTTTCTTTTATATAGAAATTTTTGGTCTACATTTTCTATTGAAACATTTGTATATACATAAAAACTTGTATTACTGTTTTCTGTTCCATTTATTTTTACTCCAGGAACTAGGGAAAAAACTCTTATTCCTTTATTGATATATAGGATTCTATAGTTTCCTACACCTGGGGTTTCTCCATTATTAGATCCTAGGTTTTGTTGTAGCCGTGAATACATTGTTTCTGGATAGTTGTTTTTAACTCTGAATGGATCCATAACAATAAATCCTACTCTATCTTTTAACCTGTTATACCATTTTTTAGGTGAACTAGAAACTATAAAGTCATTATAGTTGTTTTGTGCAAAACCATATGATCTGGATTGTCCATTTACAAAATAGTTGTAGTGTCTGTTTTTGTCCCAATCACTAAACACATAATTCTGTGGATAACTCCAACCTTGTCTTTCACTATAACTTTCCATCCATTTTGCAGTAGAATGCTGGTTTTGTGGTATAACAGAATCATCAGCCAATACATATGTATACCCAATATTTGTAGATCCTAAAACTAAAAATAAAACAACCAATAAAAAACTAGATCTTAAATCCAAAACATCAAAAAAACCACTAAAACTGTTACCTTCTAAGTTTGACTTATTTGGCCCCTCCTTTTTCTTGGATTTAGAATCTCTAAATAGTGGTTTTTGTTTTATTATTTTTAGTTTTTGTCCTATATCTATTAGACCAATAGACATAACTATAGGTATAATCAAAGAAAGCTGTCCTGCAAACCTATTCTGGATAAGACTTAAAAACAAAAAATACAATCCAAAAATACAGACACATAACAATCTAGGGTTTTGTTTTTTAAAGCTTTTTATTAAAAAATAACACATATATATAATAGATATAACTCCAAACAACCCAATCAACTTTATAGGTAAAAAAACATCCCTAGGGGAAAATAATGGTCTTGTCTCATATATGAGACTACCACTCAAACCAAAAAGGACATCAAGGTTTCTCTGGAATACCCCGATATATTCTGGAATGAAAAACAAAAAAACCAAAGCATAGAAAACAAAGACAGAAACCACAAAACCAACTGTTTTCACAATAGAAAAACCGTATCTATAAGAGATTTCTGTAAGACCTACTATCGATACCCCTAGCACTAAAAGGATTAATGGAAAAAAACCTACAACTCCTTTTTGCCAACCAATACCTATATGGAATATAGAAGATATTATCCCTCCAACTAGTAATCCAGTGAGTATTGGTATATTTGAAAAAAGTGGAGAAACACCCAAGTATAGATCCAAAATCCCTCTAAAAAATATATATACAAAAACAACTCCAAGTAGAAGAGGGCCTCCCTCCCAGGCGAGGGTTTGTCCCGAAACCCCAACACCTAAAATCGAGATATACACAAATTCTTTCAGCCCTAAATCTTTTTTTAGGTCATGTTTTTCTCTATATCTCTTTTCTGATAATAATACTAGTCCTAGTAGTGTTATGGATAACCATAGATAGTCGAATCCATGGTGGTCTGCGAAACCAAGAGATGTTCTAAGAGTATGTGTGGGCAAGACAGAAAAAATAAAAAGCGAGGATGTCGCTATTAGTCTATCATTTGATGTCTTTAAAGTAACAAAATATATGATTATAGCTGTTATTAATGCTGAAATCACTGGATAGATCGCTAGTATCATCCCTGTATCTTTTGGTGTTCCACCTAGAACTTCAGAAAACAGGCTTAGTGTAGAAACCATTAACGGCTCTCCATTTTCTACAGATCTTGGAAGATTATAAAAAACACCTATAAGGTTATTTTCTAAGACATTATTCTCTACTAAATACCTATAAAAATAAGGATCATTACCAGAAAGAACAATATCACCCCCTCTAAAAATCTTTTTATACATATAACCTCGGAAAAATAATACAGAAAAACCACCAAATAAAAACAAAAAATAGATATAATACTTATTAGAAATCTTTCCTATAAAATCCTTTAATCTAGTAAATATATTGTTTGAAAAATATTTTTCTCTACTGTGTTCCTTTTTCTCTGGTTTTTTTTCTTTCTTAATTGCAGACTTTACTGCTTTTCTGTCTTTTAGTCTATATCTGCCACCTTTTTTTTCAATTATACCTCTAGATACTAGTTCTCCAAAAACACCTGAATCTACTGATATATCATGGAACGTCCAAGTTTCTTTATCTCTATCTATTTTATATATTTCCTCTATAGAACTTTTAAGACCAGATTTCTCCTCTAGGATTTCCCGTGTTTCTTCGTAGACATCATCCATAACTAAGAATAAACATAAATATGTCTTTAAACTATATCTTATTTTACCTTCTGAAAAAATAAAAAAGAAATAAAGAGACATTTAAAAATTTTTTATTTATGTTGAAAAATAACTAGAAAAATGTATTTTTTATAACTCAGTTTTATCTTTTAACTTTTTTATTTAAAAAACTAGTTTATTTTTAAGGATATTAAATCTTTGATTTAAAAAATAAAAATTAAGATGTTATTTTTATATATAGAACACTTTATAAACATAGAACATTTATGTATGTGGAACATTTATCTTTTATGTATGTAGAACAATCACCTAGTTTTATATACGTAGAACAATCTAGATATCTACATTCTTTTATCATATTTTGGATATTTTTGTTAAATTAGCTTTATGTCTAATATTAGTTATGTTTCTGTAAGACCTATTTAACACAAACTATTTAAAACCTCAAATCTATTTTTCGACCGTAATGTATAGCTCAAAAATTGAGTTTGAAGTATATTCAACGGTGATTTATTCATGAACTTTGACAACAACCGGATACGCCCACTTCTGCTAACAACAATCATGGTTTTCTCAGCATTTGCAGCCATAACTTTCACAAGTGTAGGTGTAACAAACGCCGAAGTAGCAAACTTCGACCCTGCACCAATCGATGTCACACATAAAAACGGTGTACCACTAGACCCAGTAGTAGACGATACAAACAACAATCTGGATAATCTTCCAAGAGTAAAATCAGCACATACTGCATGTGAAGGTGGACCGGATACAATTACAGCAAATCTAAACGTAACAAATACAGATGAAATAAACGTTACTCTAACAACTACACCCGGATCTCCATTAAGTGGAATTTATGGAGTAAATGATGATGGAGGAATAACCGTAAGTGATGGAGGACCAAACGATCAAGACCAACTCTCAAACGGTCAGATAAATGTTAGTTTTGCAGTAGACGCAAATGCTACTGGACCAGACTTTGCGCCTGGAACAAATCTTTCGATTGCTGCATCCGATGCAGCCAGTGACGGTAGCTTCCAGCCAGGTGTAAACCTAGAGGTACTTGATCCAGCTGTTAGAGTAAGCTGTGACCCACCAACAAAAGAAGACCCAGACGCAGACACAGATGGTGATATATTTACAGCGCCAGGTACAGGACCAGTTCCAGGAACAGATGAATCTATAAGCGGTAATCAAATGTTTAATACTCCTAAAGCATTGAATAGTGCTCCTGATCTTGTTGATGCAAGAGAAGATCTAGCTGAAGATGTTCCAGATAACAAGACAGGTACAAGTGATAGACAGATAGCACATCCAAGAGAACAAGTAAGAATCATGGCGTTTGTCCATGACCCTGACGGAGTAGAGAGAGTAGTAGCAAACATAAGTGGTCTTGGAAACGCCAACCTTCCCGGATTCGCAAACAACCATATACCGATGGCTTATGATGCAAACTATGACGGAAACATAGATCCACACGAAGAAAACAATCCATGGCCTGGAACAAACGGAACATATATAGCAAGATTCTACATAAACGAAACAGAAAACCTAGACTTAACAGCAAGTGTAGAGGTAGGTCCCGAAGGAAATTATTTAGGTAATGCTAGTGTTAATGTAACTGCAGTAGATGAGGCAGGAAATAGCAACACGGAGATTTCTACCCAGATAGCCGTAGCAGAATTCTGTGAACAAAATAATGATCCACACTATGCAGAACGTGATGAGGGTGACATTGAAGAGGCTTGTCCTGGTGTCTATGGTCAGGAAGGGGATGACCATGTAACTATTGTCTTCCCACACACGA
>JAHENH010000108.1 GCA_018609935.1 Halobacteriales archaeon
GTAGAAAAAAACAGACTCTTTTAGGTGTTACAGGATCCGGTAAAACTAACACTGTAAGCTGGATTATAGAGGAAATACAGCTACCCACCCTTGTTATTGCCCATAATAAAACTCTTGCTGCTCAACTATATGAAGAATTTAAATCTCTTTTTCCAGATAATACAGTTGAATATTTTGTTTCTTATTACGATTATTATCAGCCAGAAGCATATGTGGAACAAACTGATACATATATCGATAAAGATGCATCCATTAATGAAAAGATAGATAGGCTACGCCATTCAACTACTCGTTCTCTATTAACTAGAGATGACGTAATAGTTGTTTCATCTGTTTCATCTATCTATGGTCTCGGTGATCCAAATATATATAGATCTCTTACTTTAAAGCTTACAGAAGGTCAACGTATATCCAGAGAAGAACTTTTTGAGAAGTTAGTAGATATAAACTATGAACGTAATGATATAGAATTTCCACAGGGAACTTTTCGAGTTAGAGGTGATACTGTAGAAGTTTATCCTATGTATGGAAGATATGCTGTACGTATAGAGTTCTGGGGAGATGAAATAGATAGATTAACGAAACTTGACCCAACAACAGGTGAAATAAAAAGTAAAGAGCCCGCTGTTCTGATTCATCCTGCTGAGCATTATTCTATACCTAAAGACAAACTAAAAACTGCTGTCGACGAGATTAAGGACCTTATGGAGGAAAGAATTGAATATTTTGAGAAAAAAGATGACCTAGTTAGTGCTCAAAGAATAGAAGAAAGAACTATGTTTGATTTAGAAATGTTAGAAGAAACCGGTTATTGTTCAGGTATTGAAAATTATTCTGTACATCTTTCTGATAGAGAACCCGGTGATCCTCCATATACTCTTCTCGATTATTTTCCTGATGAATTCCTTACTGTTATAGATGAATCACATCAAACTATTCCACAGATACGTGGACAGTATGAGGGTGATCGATCTAGAAAAGAATCTCTTATAGAGAATGGTTTTAGGTTATCTACAGCATATGATAATCGTCCTCTAAAATTTAGTGAATTTGAGGAAAAAACAGAAAAAACGTTGTATGTAAGTGCTACACCTGGAGACTATGAACGTAAAGTTTCAGACCAAATAGTAGAACAGATTGTTAGACCAACGTATCTTCTGGATCCAAAAATAGAAATATCTAGTGCTGAGGGGCAAATAGATGACTTAATAGATAGAATAGAGGAAACAATAAAAAAGGATAATCGAGTATTAGTAACGACTTTAACAAAACGAATGGCTGAAGATCTTACAGAGTATCTATCCGGGTCAGGTATAGAGGTAGAATATATGCATGATGAAACAGATACACTTGAAAGACATGAATTAGTTAGAGGTCTACGTGTTGGGGAATTTGATGTACTTATTGGGATAAATCTACTACGTGAGGGGCTGGATATACCTGAAGTTTCTCTTGTTGCTATATTAGATGCTGATAAAGAAGGGTTCCTACGGTCTGAAACTACTTTAATCCAGACTATGGGTAGAGCTGCAAGAAATGTTGATGGGGAAGTTGTCTTATATGCGGATAAAACAACTGATTCAATGCACTCAGCTATAGATGAGACAAAAAGAAGAAGAAAGATACAAAAAGAATACAATAAGAAACACGGATATAAACCTGAGACAATAAAAAAAGAGGTATCTGAAATGGATCTTCCTGGAACTAAAAAAGAAACAGGAAATATAACAGATATAGACCCTGAAGATAAAATACAAGCTAGGGAATCTATAGACAAATTAGAAAAAAAGATGGGAAAAGCCGCTGATAACCTTGAATTCGAGCTTGCTGCGGATATACGTGATAGAATTGAAAAATTAGAGAAAAAATTTTATATAGATAAAAAAAGAGGTATATCACCAGAAAAAGAGGATAATATCTAGAGATTTTCCTTTAGTTTTTTAGCTTTTCTCTCACCTATCCCTTTGACTTCTTTGAGGTTACTTATTTCTGTATTTTTTATATTATCTATACTTCCAAACTTTCTAAATAGCCTGTTTCTAAGCTGTGTTCCTATCCCAGAAACCTTGTCTAGATCAGTTTCTATATTTCTTCTAAGTTTTTTATGGTAGTTAACAGCAAATCTATGTGCTTCATCTCTTATTTTTTGTAACAATCTTAGATGGGAAGTACTTGAGGACCATGTATATTTCTTTTTATATGTATATACCGTTTCTTCTTTTTTAGCCAGAGATAATAAAGGAATATTCCAACCCATATCTTCAATAGCTTTATTTGCCGCATTTAACTGACTTTTTCCTCCATCTATAAGCAAAAGATCAGGGTCAGGTCTCCCATCTCTATTTTCTAGTGAGCGTCTAGCTCTCCACTTAATAATTTTATATATACCTAGATAGTCATCATTTACATCGTCAAGTTTTTTTCTTCTATAGTCTTGTTTCTCAGGTTTTTCATCAACAAAAACTACATTACTCCCCACAACATTAGTTCCTGCTGTATGGCTTATATCAAATCCTTCTATACGTTTTATATCCTCAATACCAAGAACCCTAGCTAGATATTTAGAACCTTTTTTTATGTCTGTATTATGTTTCGCATTTTTATATGCTAAATCTATTAGTTTAGATCTACGTCCACTATTAGGTATTGATATTCCGGATCCCTCCTTATTAATCCATTTTACAACTTTATTCGGGGGCTTTTCAGGTATAACAAATAAATCAGGCAACACATTATCCGCATAAAACTGTGATATAAAAGCCCCAAGAATTTCTTTTTGAGATCTTTCACCAATAGGGAGGTTTAAAGAATAAGTTTTTTTGTCTAATAACTTACCTTTCTCACTTCTTAATCTTGCAATAACAGCGGATCTATCTTCGATTACTGCTGCAAGTACTTCTATAGATCTTTGAGATCCTTCCTTAGTTATAGTATCTGATTTGCTATTATGAAATGTCTTAACTGCCTTGAGTCTATTATGGATATTACTAGCACGTTCATAGTTTCTATTTTCTGAAGCTTCTTCCCTCTCACTGTATAGTTTCTTACTTAAAACTTCTGTAGAACCTTCTAAAAAATCCTTTATATATTCCATATTTTTAATATATTTTTTCTGGGTTATCTCTCTAGTACATGGTGCACTACATATTCCTATTTCATAATCAATACATGGACGTATCCTATTATTGAATTTATGATCAGAACACCTCCTTACACCATATATATCTCTTAGTGCTTTTACAACTTTCTCTAATTTCTTTTTATTTGTGAACGGACCAAATATATCTCCTGTATCGCTAGGATCTCTAGTAATCTCTATTTTAGGAAATTTATGATCCGTCAACTCAATATATGGATATGATTTATCGTCGGTTAGGCGAATATTAAATTTAGGTTTATATTTTTTTATTAAATTAGCCTCTAAAAGAAGAGCCTGAGTTTCTGTATCTGTAACTGTAAAATCAATCTTATCAGCTACCCCAACCATTTTTCTTATATGAGAGCTACGGGGAAATACGTATGAACGAACTCTATCTCTAATATTTACTGCTTTACCTATATATAAAATAGTATCATCATGTTTAAATTCATAAACACCAGGTTGCTCAGGAAGTTCCTGGATATATGCTTTAACCCAACTACCCTCCATATATATTAATAAATAACAAAATAATTTGAAATTATCTATATTAAAAACAAATCTATAAATATTAAAAACAGAGAAATCTTTTATTTTAGAAATTATATACCAATATTTGATATGATAAAAATTTTTGTGTAGTTATAATCCCCAAAATAATGTTATTCCAAGTACTGTAACTACTGATAGAAGAAGTTGTAAGGGAAAACCAACTCTGAAGTAATCTGAAAACTTATAATTTCCGGGGCCATATACAAATAGATTTGTTTGATATCCTACAGGACTTAAAAATGCTGTTGATGCAGCAAATGTAACAGCTAGTACAAATGCAAATGCATTAGCATTTATAGCCTGCGCGGCTTCTATTGCTACGGGAATCATTAAAACTACACTTGCATTATTGCTTATTACACCTGTAATGATTCCCGTGAATATATAGAAAACCCATAATACACCTATTAAAGGTAGAAAATTTGCAGTATTGGCTACTATTTCACCCAGTAGTAATGCAGTACCTGTCTGTTCTATTGCTTTACCCAAGGGAATAATACCCGCTAATAAAAATATTACATTCCAGTCTATAGAGTCATACATTTCGTTTGGTTTTATAGCACCTGTAATAATCATCGCTATAACACCTGAAAGTGCTGTAACTAAAATAGGTGCTATACCTATTGAAGCAAATAATACGACGCCTGTTATTATAGCTATTACATGAGGTATCTTAGAAGTTCTATATTCCGGTTGTTGACCGCCATATGCAACAATGAAATCTTTGTTTTCAGCAAGTCTATCTATACTATCCGATGATGCCTGGATCAACAAAGTATCTCCTGGCCGTATTTTTATATGATCCATTCTTTCTTTTATTACCTGTCCTCTACTTCTGAATGCTAATACATTTGCATCATATCGTTGACGGAAAGTAGAGCTTTCGAGTGATTCACCAACTAAAAAAGATCCAGAAGGTATAACTACTTCAACTACTGTTTTTTCCTCTATTGATTCCGTATCTATATCTTTTTCACGTGGAGTTCCTCTAAGGCTTAGGGTTTCATGTTCTATTATTTCATCTATTGTATTGGATCCAGATCTAATGAGTAAAATATCATTTTTGTGTATTTGTTTATTTTTTAGTGGTTTTAAGAATTCTTCTTGATCTCTAATTATCTGTAATATGTCAGCATCAAATTCTTCTTCATCTAGTGCTTCATCAACTTTTTTATCTATTAGGTTGGAGTCTTCTTGTACTACTACTTCTGTTAAATATTCAGATAGATCGTATTCTTCAATAACATCTTCCTCTGGTGGAACTCGTTCTGGAAGAAGTCGATAACCCACTGTGAAAAGATATACAGCCCCTACAATAAGTATTATAATACCTAGTTTTGTAAATTCAAACATAGAAAAAGGATGTCCTAATAGTCTTTTTGAAATATCACTTGCTAATATATTTGTTGATGTCCCAATAAGCGTGAGCATACCTCCAATCATAGATATATAAGAAAGAGGTATAAGAAGTTTCGATGGAGATGTTTTACCATTATGTGCTAGATCTGTTATAACCGGAACAAGAACTGCTACAACAGGTGTATTATTAACGAAGCCAGATATTGGTCCAGCTGTTACAACTGTAGCAAATAATTGTTTAAATTTATTATCACCAGCGAAATTAGAAAGTTTACGGCCAATAATCTGTACTAATCCTGTATTGCTAACACCCGAGCTCAATATTAGCATGGCTAATACAGTAATAGTTGCAGGATTAGAAAAGCCAGAAATACCTTCCGACGGAGAAATATTGGTCCAAGGTTCTAAGACAATAAGAGAAACCATAACTATAATAGCTGTAACATCAACTGGAACTTTCTCTGAAACAAATAAAATTAAAGCCATTAGGACAATCGCTAAGACAACAATGATATCTAAAGAAAATGAGTTAGAACTAGATATCAGCTGTAGCAAAAAAAACAACATATGGTATATTTTAACAGACAAAAAAATAAAAGAATTCCTTATTTAATCAACAAAATAAATTTAATTAGTGATATATAAAATCTAGAATAACTGTCTAAAGGAAATTTCTAATATAATATATAGGTTTATGAATACCTATCTAGTATTTATATGTAAGAAACTGAATTAATTATCATCGATAAAATATAAAAATATGAGTAAAGATTATATCCATGTTAAAGGTGCAGAGGAACGAAATCTAAAAAATATAGATGTAAATATTCCTCATGGTGAATTTAATGTCGTAACAGGAGTTTCAGGATCGGGAAAGACATCACTAGCTTTTGAAACTGTATATTCAGAGGGTCAACGTCGTTATATTGAGTCCCTTTCTGCTTATGCTCGCAATTTTCTTGGACAAATGGATAAGCCAAAAGTAGAATCTGTGGAGGGATTATCTCCTGCTATTTCTATAGATCAAAAAAATTCTGCGAATAATCCAAGGTCTACCGTTGGAACTGTAACTGAAATACATGATTATTTAAGATTGTTATATGCCAGAGTTGGGGTTCCACATTGCCCTATTTGTGGTAGAGAAGTTGGAGAACAATCACCACAGAAAATGGTTGATAGAGTGTTAGACTTTCCAATTAATACTAAGATTAAGATTGCTGCCCCAATAGTTAGAGATCAAAAAGGAAGTTTTGCGGATTTAATTAATGATTTAGTTTCCAGAGGTTATTCTAGGATTCGTATAGATGGAGAAGAATATGATGCCGCATATGACAGTCCTAGCTTGGATGAAAACCACAACCATACTATAGATGTAATTGTAGATAGAATAAAGGTAAAAAAAGAAATTCGTTCTAGGATTACAGACAGTATAGAGACTGGTTTGGATGAATCAGATGGAATTTTGAAGATAATAATACCGGATCCACCAAAGGAACTAGATCTTGATATAGGTACAGAAACTCGTTCTACAGGAGACTTATCTAATGATAAAGAAGATGTAACTGAAGAGGTTGTTATTGAGTTTTCTAGAGATAGGGCATGCATAAATTGTGGTATAGATATATCGGAGATAGAGACTAGAAGTTTTTCATTCAATAGTCCTCATGGTGCTTGTCCTGAGTGTGAGGGTATAGGTGAAACAAAAGAGATATCTGAAGATTTAGTGGTGAAGGATCCATCAAAACCTATAAAGGACGTATTTGAAGCTTGGAACTATAATAAGTCATATTATAAAACACGTATTAATGCTGTAGCAAATCATTTTGGTATAAATTTATCTACACCATTTGAGGATCTATCGAGTAATATACAAGAAAGTTTTTTATATGGTACAAATGAAGATATAGTTTTTGAACGTAAAACAAATAATAGCAGACGTAGAAAGGAAAAACCGTTTGAGGGTGTTATTCCAAACCTTGAACGTCGCCATAAAGAGACAGAAAGCAGGAGAACAAGAGAAAAAATTGAAGAATATATGTCCGTATCTGTGTGTCAAGAGTGTAATGGAACGCGTGTAAAACCAGAAAGTAGATCTGTGCTAATTGATGGTGTTTCAATAACTGAAATAAATAAAATGAGTATAAATGATGCATTAGAACATTTTGAAGGTTTGGAGAAAAACCTTACAAAACGTAATCGAAAGATAGCAGAAGAAATCCTGAAAGAAATAAGACAAAGATTAGAGTTTATGTGTGAGGTAGGTCTTAACTATCTGACACTAGATAGGGAAGCATCTACTTTATCAGGGGGAGAAAGTCAAAGAATACGTCTTGCCACACAGATAGGGTCTGGACTAGTTGGAGTACTCTATGTATTAGATGAGCCTTCTATAGGGCTCCACCAACGAGATAACAACCGACTATTAAATACATTAGAGGAACTTTGTAATCTAGGAAATACTTTGCTCGTGGTAGAACATGATAAAGATACGATGCGTAGAGCTGATACAATAATAGATCTTGGCCCAGGTCCCGGAAAACATGGTGGAGAAGTAGTAGCTAAAGGGAGTGTAGATGATATAAAAGAATCTAGTGAATCTTTAACTGGTGATTATCTATCTGGAAGAAAAAAAATAAAAGTCCCAGAAAAAAGACGTAGCTCGGAAAAAACTCTGACAGTAAAAGGAGCAAAACAACATAACCTAAAAAATATAGATGTTGAAATACCACTCAAAGTTTTCACGGCAATAACCGGGGTTTCGGGTTCTGGAAAATCTACACTTATACATGAAATACTATATAAAGCGCTTGCACAGAGAATGAATAATAAAGATACAAATCCAGGAAAATATGAGGATATAGACGGAATAGAACACATAGATAGTGTGAGACTTATTGACCAAAGCCCAATAGGTCGTACCCCCAGATCTAATCCAGCAACATATACTGGTGTATTTGACTATATACGAAAACTATTTGCGGAAATTAAACTAGCAAAACAGAGAGGATACGATAAAGGAAGGTTTTCATTTAATGTCAAAAAAGGTAGATGTGAACAATGTAGAGGACAGGGAAAAGTAAAAATAGATATGAATTTTCTTTCAGATGTATATGTATCCTGTGAACAATGTAATGGAAAAAGATATGATAATGAAACATTAGACATAGAATACAAAAACAAAACAATATCAGGTATATTACAGATGACAGTAGGAGAAGCATATGATTTCTTTAAAAACAACAACAAAATAAGAGGTAAATTACAGCTTTTAAAAGATGTAGGGCTAGATTACATGAGGCTTGGACAACCCTCAACAAGACTCTCAGGCGGGGAAGCACAGAGAATAAAACTAGCAGAAGAACTAGGGAAAAAAGACAAAGGAAATACACTATACTTGTTAGACGAACCTACAACAGGACTACACCCACACGATGAGAAAAAACTAATAAATGTGCTACACAGCCTAACTCAAAACAATAACTCTGTAGTAGTAATAGAACATGAACTAGACCTAATAAAAAATGCGGACTATATAATAGATCTGGGCCCAGAAGGAGGGAAAAACGGAGGGCGTATAATAGCAAAAGGAACTCCAGAAAAAATAGCTAAAAACCAAAAATCATATACTGGAAAATACTTAAGGGATGAACTTCCGAAAATAAATCTTAAAGAACAAACAAAAAAACAAACAGTAGACACGTAAACATTGAAAGTGAAATAAATTTATATTATATTAAAATATATAATAATATTAGTTTCCTAATTACAAAGTTAATTTATAAACAAATAAAGATTAAGATGTATAGTATATCAATTAATAGTTACGTTGAAATTCCAAAAATATCTACCAACTTAAACTTAAATGATATAATATAGAAAATATCTTGTTAGAATGAAAAAAATACTATAGTGATTTTTTACATGGAAATTGGTGTCGTATTTCCACAGATAGAAATTGGGGAGGGTCCTATGATGATTAAGAAGTTTGCTAAAAAAATTGAAGATTTCGGTTTTGAACATATTCTAATTTATGATCATGTTTTAGGTGTAGACCCTGATCGTTCTGGTTGGGATGGATCGTTCGATATAGGTGATCAGTTTCACGAACCTTTAACATTATATAGTTTTTTGGCGGGAATAACTAATAATGTAGACCTAGTGACTGGAATTCTAGTTCTTCCCCAAAGACAGACTGCTTTAGTTGCTAAGCAATCGGCTGAAGTTGACTTATTAAGTGAGGGTAGATTTCGTTTAGGTATTGGTGTAGGATGGAACAAGTATGAATATATAGGTCTTAATAAAAATTTTAATAATAGAGGTGAAAGAATAGAGGAACAAGTGGTTGTTTTAAGAAAGCTTTGGACTAATCGGCTTGTAGAATATAAGGGAAAATTCCATGATATACCTGAACTGGGTATTAATCCTTTACCAAAACAGAGACCAATTCCTATATGGATGGGTGGTATGGCCGAACCAGTTATAGAGCGAACAGCTAAAATTGCTGATGGATGGTTTCCGCAAGTTACACCCGGTGAAGAAGCTAGAGACTTAATTAATAAATTAAATAAATATATAGAAAAACACGATCGTAGCCCTAGTGATGTTGGTATACATGGCAGAATGAAAGTACATAAAGGTAAAGAAGATGAGTGGATAGATGTTGTTCAAGGATGGGACGAACTTGGTGCTGACTATCTATCTACATACACTATGCATCAAGGATTAGATCCAATAGAACAAATCAATTTATTAGAATCATTTATTTCTACAATAAAAGAAACGGGATTGATTCAATAGAAAACTATTCTAGGGTTATTAGTTATTTTCAACAGGTTAGTTTTTGTTTTTTTGGGTTCAATTTTCTTTTTGATTTGTTTCTTACTCGTATATATTCTATATTTTTATGTTATAGTTTAAAATATATAATAAAAATACAAAAAGAAGTTATATTAATTCTATTTTTACTTATTCAAATGATATATTACTTTTATTATGATCAGATAATCTATGGTTTTAGGTGTTTAAGTATAGGCGTTTTCTTTATTTTTTTAGAAATTTCATTCCAATAAATTCCACTGGGCTTTTTATATTTTCCATCTAAATATATAAGTTTATCAGGTGTCAATATTATACCTAATGGTACATCAAACTTAGAGGTCTTGAAATATTCATCTATTATCTGTATAGTATGTACAATTGTAGAAACAGGAGTATTTTTATCTATTATTTTATATTCTAGTAAAACACCAAATTCTAGGTCACTATAGCCAGATCCTTTACCTAACCTTTTTTCCTTTTTTAGTGACTGCAACACTACTCATTACAATAAAATCAATATCTTTTATTTCTTTTGGATAAACTTTTTCCCTATATCTTTTGATCCCTTTATATTAGACGCGTACTTGTAATTATGTATATTATCTGAATCTAAATAGATAAAACATTTTTCGTCTTTCAATCTAGGTACAGCTATATATACATTTTTTCCTTCCTCCAAAGCATATCTACAGATATATTTCTGTGGAGAATCAGGAGTTACCTTTATATTTTTAGCTTCTTTCCAAACATCAATATTAGTTAGTTTTTTGGCTGCTTTTTTCGCGCCAGAAAAGTTAAGTATCCTATTATGAGGGGGAAACGGAAACCTAGCTATACTTAAATCTTCAATTTTATCCCATATCTTTTCCCTAATCTCCTGTTTAGACATATATTTATAAATTTATAAATAAAACTTATTTATCAAATTAGAGATAGAATAATCTACACAAGAATAGAGGTTCCACTCTTAAATATACTTAAATTCATTTAGAAGATAAAATATACATAATAGAAGTACCTCTAGGTTTATTATGGTTACATTATCAGAGATAGTGATTTTAGCTTTAGTAATAATTTCAATTATAGTTATATATAAATTATTTAAGATGATTAAGCCCTTGGTTATTAACGCTGTTGTAGGGTTGGTAGTGTTAATTCTTGCAAGTTTCTTAGGTTTTGGTGTAAAGATAAGTTTAGTTGTAGTTTTGATTGTAGCTTTTGGAGGGGTACCTGCAGCAATATTAGTTGTATTATTAGCTCACTTTGGGATTATCTTTGACCCAGCACTAATATTATCCATATAATATCTTAAAAACTTATATTAATTTTAAAAATTACGATATATTTATTATAATACTATGTATATTAAAAAAAATCGTTAATTATATATTATATTAGGAAAATATTTTTAATACTTGATTAAATATTAAATCATAGGTTATATTTATGAAGAATCATAGCTTGTTTAATATTAACTCCCAAATAGAGGAGTATTGGGATTGGATAGCTGTAGGTCTTTTTCTTTTGACGACTGTTGATATGATTACTACTATATACGCTGTTTATATTTTTGGGATAAATTCTGAAGTTAACCCATTTATAGAATGGGTGTTGAGACAAGGAGTACTGTTCTTAGGTATTATAAATTTATTTGTAGTAACAGTTTTTGTAGGTATTTTTTATTTATTGATTGAACTTTTTAAGTTAAGTTCTGACAAATATAAAAAATATTATAAAGTATGTATAGAAGTTTGGATAGGACTTCTTGTAAGTATGGGTCTTTTTGTTTTTTCAAATAATTTATTAGTTATATTTTTTAAAACTAGTTTATCTAGAATTTTTATAGAAATAATTAATTTTCTGTTTTAATGATATTAGTAAATGAGTGTTGGAGATCTAGCCTACAGTTGTTGATTTATTGTTGAAATGAAGAACTTATTTTTCTCACATAGTCTAAACAGTAGGGTTCTGAGGTGTACTGCTATTAAGATATATTTACTATAATACTTCCTATATTTTGTGACATTCTCCCCGCCGTAAATGGCGGGGCTTACAACCGTTGGATGGTTCCTCTCCGCTTGTCAACTTATGTTTTATGTAGACACAAAATTTGAGTCGTTTCCGGAATGTTTGAGTTTTGTCACAGACACTCCCTGTTTTCAGCATTAATCCTTATTTCAGGTTCGCCGAAAGCACTCTTGGCTATATTCCAAACTCCGTTAAATCACTATTGATCTCTGTTCCATTTATCGCGTACTTTGTTGTATTCCCTACTACCCACTTTGTCTGTCTCGGATTTTTTTCTGAGCTAGCTGTACCAAGTCTGAGTACGTTTAATTTTTTCTCCCTTGAATAGCGCCTTGAGGGTGGATTCTGCCACCGACAGAACCACCCAAAAATCGGGTTTCGGAGTCCAAGGTCTATTCCAAGAAGACCATCGTACTCATACTTTATTTCCACTTCTTTTTATACTGTGATGTTGAGATAGTAGTTACCCTCCTCTCTGTAAAGCTTCTTTTAGTCTATCTTCCCCCCTTTATATCTTCGTGTGTATTAACAGATAAGTTAACTCCACCACGTCTACCAAGCAATAGGAACGTTAACGAAATAACCGCATACGGACGAACTACACCTCTGAATGTCTATTAGGTTTTTGTATATGTATATAGGATAATCGTTACCGCCTTTGGTTTTATCGTAGTATCTATCAGTTTATTGTTTATTGACTGAATATATCCTTAAGCGAAGATGTTTCAATTGCTCCTAATACAAACCTATAATTAGATAAAAATTGAAATATAAAGTTATGTTAGTTCTTTTATATTCTTATGCATTTTCTAGTTGTTGTGGGAACAGTAAGAAATCAAAGAAAATCTATATATCCTGCGAGAAAAATAGTTGAAGAAATTAAGGATAAAGGACATGAGGTCGTGTTTTTTGATATTAAAAAAAAGGATATTCCTTTGCTTAAGACTAGACGTTATACGGGCCCAGATGAACCACCTAAAGATATAGAAAAGTTTGGTGAGCTTGTCGAACTGACAGATTGTTTAGTTATTGTTTGTCCAGAATATAATCATAGTTACCCTGGAGCTTTAAAAAACCTGTTAGATTATCTTTATCCGGAATATAATGATCTTCTCTTTTCATATATTACAGTATCCGCAGGTGGGTTTGGAGGTATTAGGGTGGAAGAAGATTTGATTTCACTTACAGTTACTTTAGGTGCAATACCAGGGCCTTCTTTACCTGTATCTAATGTTGGAGATATATTTAATGAAAATGGTGATATAGTAGATGAAAGCTATGAGAATAGGTTTAAAAAATTTGTTGATAAAATAGAGGAGAGTTCAGAAAGCTATAGTTAATATTTAAGCCTTTTTCCTCTTAGAAAATAAGAATATTTAAAAAATATATTGAAAAATTATAGGTTTTATTTGTGTTTTTTTGTGGGGTAGTTTTATCTTAAGTGTGTTTTTATTCTGTTTTGTATATTATAAAGTAAAGGTATTATATGGTATGAAAAGGTTTTTATTACCATAGAGTTTATTACTATCTGCGGTATGATCTACCGCCATACAACTTATACGCCTGAAGTAAGTGACAAAACCTCCTTAAAAAAACTAATAGTATTTTAAAATTTAATTTGTTTATATTTAATTAGATGTATTTTAGTGAGGGTTAATAGTGGAAAGCAGTAAGACTTCTACGGTTTACGTTGAGGGATACATGGATATTCCTTAAACTGTATATTCTAAAAAGTATAAGTAAAAAAGTGATTATAGGTGTAAACAGGAACAGTTCCCATTGATCTCTAATATGGTAAAAGTACATATTAGAGAGGTAACCTACTACCTAGCCCTAAAGTCGGGAACCAACGACTTATTCTCTGCAGAGAGTCACCTACCTAGCCCTAAAAAATCAAAGAAGTTCACTAGCAAACTCTTATAAATATGGAGAAGAAGGTGACTTAAGAATTATATAGAATTATATATTTTTATTATTCGTCTACTAATTTTTCAAGTGAGGAAGAGATGTTTTTAAGCTCGTTTGTAGCTTCCCGTAATTGTTTTCTAAGTTCTTCAATTTCTTTTCTAAGCTCAGGATTCTGTTGGCTTTGACGTCCAGGCTGACCTCCCATTCCACCACCTGGACCACCTCCCATCATACCCATCATTTGAGAGAATGGATTACCCCCCATTCCACCACCTGGACCACCTGCTTGTCTCATTTTCTCTTCCATTCGTTCTGCCCTAGACTTTTCTCCTTCCTCAGACTCTCCTTCTCCAAAATCTTTATCACTTACCTCTTCTACCCTATCTCTCAAGCTTTCCCCAAAACTTTCTTCTTTATTTTCCTCTGACTCTGATCCAGATTCATCTTCACTACTTGGCATTGTGAAAAAAAATTCATTCTCAAAACCGAAAAAACTTCCCTTTACATAATAACAAAAAATAGAAAAAATTAGATACCTTATTTATTTGAAGCCTACAAGTAATATCCTCAACGCTAAACATTACAGTTCGGAAGATAACTTCTTCGGTAAAGAATTAATTATACTTTAATAAAAAATATCTTTAAAATATTAGTTTTACCCCATATTTTAGTTAATGTTTTTTAGTTTGTTTTTACTCTTGTAGAAAATTAGATATGCCAGAATTTCCATGTACCTAATATATATTTATTTCTTAATATGTATAAGATGAGTTATCAGAGTATAATTCGTCCTTTGTTATTTAGGGTTGATCCAGAAAAAGTTCATAACTATACATTATTTTTTCTTTCAAATCTACAAAACTCTAATTTGGCTTTAAATTTAATCAAAAAACAGTATAGTTACTCAGATGAATGTCTAGAACAAAACCTATTTGGTAAAATATTTAAAAACCCTGTAGGTATTGCAGCTGGTTTTGATAAGAATGCAAAAGTTATAAAATCAGTTGAAGCACTAGGATTCGGACATATTGAAGTAGGAGGTATTACACCTGAAAAACAGAAAGGGAATAAAAAACCCAGGATGCGGCGGTTACCAAAATGTCAAGCCATAATAAATAGGCTTGGATTTAATAATATAGGAGCGGACAAGATAGGTGAACGTCTTTCTTCTTATGACTCTAATATACCTATAGGAATAAATCTAGGAGAAAAAAATACAGAAAATAATAATTCATATAGTAAAACTGCGCTAGAAACTATAAAAAGAATAAATAGAAATAATGCTAACTACGATTGGATTACATTAAATGTTAGTTGTCCGAATGTAGGAGATAGAAGTCTGTATAAAAAAGATAACTTGGAAAAAATAATAGCTGAAATAGATGAAAAAATAGATAACACGCCTTTACTCATAAAAGTTCCTCCTGATCTTTCTAATAGAGATATACAGAATATATCGGATATAGCCAACAAATATAGTTTAGACGGGATAACTGCTACCAATACAATACCAACAAGTAATGTTGAAAATAAAAAAAATCTTCCTGAAGGAGGATTAAGTGGAAGACCATTAAAGGAAAAAGCTACAGAAACAATAAGAAATATATATAAAAATACTAATGGAGAAATACCTATTATTGGGGTAGGGGGTATATCTGACATTGAAAGTGCTTGGAATAAAATATTAGCAGGTTCCTCAATAATACAAATATATACAGGATTCATATATAAAGGTCCTTCAATTGCAAAAAAAATCAACAAAGGAATCAAGAATAAACTAGATAATGAAAATTTTAATGATATCACAGAAGCAATAGGTTATAATACAGATATATAATAGATATACTTTTTAATATGAAAGAAAAAATTAGTTAACTAGATTCTTGCAAACATAAATATATAAAACTATTAAAATATAAAATAGATAATAAGACCTAGGTTTATATTAAAAATGGATAAATTGATAAAAAAAATTTAGAAAACTCTCAAAAAAAGAAAATATCTATCTTTTTATAAATTTACTAGATAGTGAAAATCCTGAAATTAGACTTAATATAACTTGGTCTTTATGTCATCTTGCTAGTGAAAATCCAAGTAGTATTGAAAAAATAATTATAGGTATATTAGGACATGCGGATAAAGAGGAATGTACGGATGAAATAACATATATACTAAATATTTTAAAAAAATAAATATCCGGATAAGACTGAAGAGATATTTTCTAGATTATCTCAAAAACAAAATCTTAACATAATCAATAAAAATAATGATGATATAAAAAATATTATTAAAAATATATCTAATAGTACAGATAATACGGTTAAAAACATAATAAAGAAAGAAACCTTAAAATCGAAAAATAAAAAATTTACACCAAGGAATAAAAAAAAGAAAAAGAAAAATATAGAAAGCATACAAAACAAGGATCTAAGAGAAGAGAAAAAAATATTAAGTAAAGAGATAAATAAAGAAGTACAGAAATTTGAAAAAATAAAGGCTATAGAGTTTATTAAAACTGATCAGTATACAGATATATAAAGTTATTGCAGAAAAAGAAAACTTATCACTTTTACTTCGTAAATTTAGACTTCCAGACTCAATAGAAGATAATTTTATTGAGGATCTGACAAATAAAATAAGAGTTTGGACCGAAATAAGTAGTAATGAAAACATTGTAACTGTATATTATTGGGGAAAATACCCAGAAACATGGGTTTTAACTGAATATTATAGAAAAACTCTAGAAGAGAGGTCTTTAATAGGTTATAAAGAAGGTGTAGATAATAGTATTAAAATATCTGAGGCGATATCATTTGGACATAAAAATAACGTACTTAATTTGGGGTTAGACCCAAGGGACATAGTATATACTAAAGATTTAGGTAAAATGGAAAAAACCTATGATAAACAATTATACAATAATAAAAGTATATATCAATTATTTTAAAGATGAAATTAGTTTTAGATCTCTATTAGATCCTAGATATGCAGCTCCGGAATATTTTGATACAGAGAAATTTGGTAGGCTTGATAGATTAACATATATATAATCTCGGTGCTGTTATATATAAATTACTTACAGGTATCCTTCCTTTTGAAAAAGAAAATAAAACATATGAGATTGGTGAAAAAGGGTCAGTGTTACCTAGTAAAATAAATAAAGATCTTACAGATGAAATAGACTATATATTGAAAAAGGCAACTAATAAAGAAAAGTTAGGAAGATATGAAAACATAGATTTCCTTATAAAAGACCTAGAAGATGTATATACTTAAAAAATGGTGACAGTTGAACCAGTTACAGTTGATCTAACATTTCTTTATTTCATAAGTTTCATACTTATTATTGTTATAGGTATACGTTTCAGTTGGTATTCTCTAAAAAATAAAAATAATAGAGATCTTCCATCCCAAAATGTAATGTAGGAATATTATATATACTCGTATACTTCCAGTTTTATACGGCATACTCGGTGTTTTAAATATAATTTCAGATTTTTCTATAAATCTAGGTGTAGGTATATTGATGGCTTTTGTATTTTTATTATCTATCAATATGAGAGAGATATATTATAGTCAAGTATTCTCTAAATCTGAACGTGAAAGAAATAAAAGTATATATACTAAAGATATATTCGAACTATTATTTATCTTAATAATAATTATAGTTCTTATAGGGGAAATATTAATAGAAAATAATTTTTTAAAACTAGTTGAAGGAATAACAACATTTATATTTATTATATATGGGTTTATTTTTGGAAACAAAAAAATATCAAACTCCATAATTAAGGGTACAGGCCTGGATACATTAACTCGGAATTTTCTACCTATACTCTTGTTTTCAGATCTACTAGTCATAAATCTTGGTATATTTATTGGACTTAATACGGAGACTATACTACAGATATAATTAATCTTCCTTGTTATGGCAACAACTAGTTTGATGACAGCAACAATTAAGCTAAGACAAAATATATCATAGCTAAAAATATATTTTTTTATATATAAAAATATAAGACGGAACAATACAACCATCTAAAAAGCTAATATTTTCATGTATTTTAAAACAACTATTTTTTAGGATATATAAAAACCAGTTTTTTACTATATACTGTGCTTAACACAAATATGGCTGAAGAAAAAGATGAAGAGATAAAAAGATCAGAAGCTTTGCCTGTTTTATCTTTATTCCATAAGTCGCAAGATTCAGAAAATAACGTCTCTATAGATTTAAACGAAACAACTTATTCTCAATTAAATAAAATATGTGATTCAATATATGAGGAAACAGGATATGAAATATCCTATGATGATTTAATTAGGTTTTCCCTATATAGTACTGGAATAATGCATATGGTAGGAAAAAATGATAGATTTCCTGAAAATACAGATAAAATAGTTTTACCATTAGCAAAGTTCGTAAATGAGGAATGTAGCCCAGAAGTATTGCTGGATCCAAACGATTCTGATTAATACTAAATATATCAAAAAAATAAATAATTAGTATATATTGGAGGTTTAAAATTTTATCTATATTTCGTCTATAGATCCTGTTGAAACGAATTTATTTCCTACATATGTATATGTCTCACTATCTTCTCTTTTTATAACTATATCACCATGGTCTGGGCCATCAGGGAACTCATCAACTACATTTATCTTTTGAGGTATTGGTCTATTACTCAAACTTTTCGATATCTTTACAAAATATTTTGCGTTTTCAATTGATTCAACTTTTTTTCCATCATCATCTATCAATACTTTCCCTTCTTCTCTAAAGGAATCTATTACTTCTTCTTCATATTTTTCTTTTAGATCATCTAATAAGCTCTCAAGTGTAGGTTTTTCTGGTTCTTTTTCCATTTTAAATCTTTTATTAATAGTTATTAACTAAAATATAGTTTTAATAAGTATTAAAGTAACTATAGGATCCTATAATATATAGAATTCTATGCCTTTATATCTTTAAATATTAATTTTTAAGTTAAATGTAAAAAATATATTAGCAATTTATTAGATAATATCTATATAGTGGGGTTTATATATAGAAATATCACTTGGTTTAATTAAGATAAAAGTTAAATATCTAATAGTTTAATACCGAGTTATGGTTCAGATGCCATACGGCTTTTCATTTTTAAAGGGTGTACTTATATCTATATTTGGGTTTTTAATATGGTTATTTGCGATCACAACACAGAATATAATCTCAAGCTTTAGAGGAAGTAGTTTAGTATTTATTACACTCTTTATCTATATAGGAATACTAATAATAGTTATAGGCCCTCTTTGGTATTGGGTATTAAGGCCGTTGTATTATTATATTAAATAGATATAAAATCTTTAGGTTTTATGAAAAGAATACTTATTTTTAGTTTTTGCTTTAAAGTTTCTATTTATATATGGGGGAAAATTAGAATATCTTTAGTACCTATAGATTTAAGTATCTCCATATAAGATATACTTACTAAAACTCTTCATCCCTTTTTAGATTTCAATTAGGGATTATAAGGTTGTGGTATATGGTTGAGGTAAAAAAACATATAAAAGAAGTTTTGTCGATTCATTTTGATGAAACTGGAGGTTCAGAATTTTGGTTATCAAAGAAAGACGAGTTAGATTTTAATCCTATAAAAGATATTGAGTCTATAGAAGATTTTTGTCATTTTGATTTCTATCGTTCGGAGGACATAAGAGATATTTCTGTAGAAAAATTAATTCCTAAACAGTTCCTTAAAAAAAGTTATAACTTTATTCTCGGCTCTTCTGGAGGGCGTACAGGTAAACCCAAATGGATACCTTATAGTGAAAAAACTTATAAGAAAAACATAGAGTTATTAGAGAGGTTAGCAGAGAGAAAAAATATATCAAAGAATAGTAATTATCTGTTTGTAGGTCCTACAGGCCCTCATTTATTTGGGAAAAGAATCAGAGACCTATCGAAAAAAAGGAATGGAATGTTTTATAGTATAGATTTTGATCCAAGATGGATACGGAAACTTGATCAAAAACAAAGGGAAAAGTACATTGAGCATCTGTTAGACCAAGCCCAAGATATAGTTGATTTTCAAAAAATAGATGTGATGTTTACTACTCCAGGTATGATGACTAGGTTTTCACATAGTGATATTTTTGATGGAAAAAATCTAGAAGGTATAGGGTATGCAGGGATGCCAATTTCACCTGATGAATATAGATATTTTACTGAGGAAGGTTTCCCCCAGACAACAATTTTTGGTTACTATGGTAATTCAATGTATGGTGTTGCTCCAGAGGTTGATTTAATACAAAATAAACCTCTATATAAACCTCCTGAACCTTTTGGTTTCTTTGAAATAAGGGATCGTGAAAATATAGATGAAAAAGTTAACAATAAAAAAAGAGGTAGAATGATAGGCCATAGAGTTTCTCCAGAAATATTTATGCCTAATTTCTTAGAGGAAGATGAAGCAACGAAGATAAAAAAGGAAGATAAAGCTGTATCAGATATGATATTGGATCCTGGAGCATTGGAATCAAAAAAAGATAAAATAAATATGGGTATATACTAAAACTTTAATAAAAAATATTGACTTTTTAACACAGTATGTTTGATAGAAAGATAGATATACCTCTAAATAGAGGCGGGAAAAAATATTATACGGACAAAAAAGCTGAAATAATTGACTACAATGGTAAAATAATAGCCAAATCGTCAATAGCAACTGAACCATTAATTTATGATAGTATTAAAAAAGGACGTGAAACTGGATTTTATAATATGCATAATATAGGTATAGAAAACCTTCTAGATACTGTTGAATTAGCTGGAGATAAATTTGGATCCAGTATAGAGTGTGGTGATAGTATAATAGACTACGAACAATATCAAAAATTAGTTGTAAAATCCACAGGATTACCTATAACATCTGTTAAAAACTCGACTGATAGAATTAAATATTCCTTTAAAAACATAAAAGAAATTTTAGAAAAATTACTTAACTTTAAACCTAATATATTAGATTCTTCTCCAAAAAACGGGGTTTGTCTTACTCCAAAAGGTAAAGTTATGGGTGTAAATACATCAGGAAATATACCTGCATCTTCTTTTTTTTGGGTTTTATGTCAAGCCTCTAAATATCCTATAATAGAAAGACCATCAATTAAAGAGCCTTTCACTAACCAAAGACTTACAAAATCCCTTTATGAAGCAGGGCTTCCAAAAGATACTAATTATTATCTGCCATGCCATAGAAACCAGATATCTAAACTTCTATATAAATCTGATATCAGCATGGCTTTCGGGCCAAAAAAAGTGGTAGATAAATATGAAAACGATAGCACTATAAAAACATTCGGTCCAGGTAATAGTAAAATATTTATAGATATAGACTATTTCAGTCCAGATGAAATATTAAAACATATTATTAACTCAATTATGGAAAGAGGAAGTAGAAGCTGTCTTAATGCTTCACAATTAGTTCTTATATCAGAAAACCAAAAAAAAGCTAAAAGATCTCTTAAAAAGCTAGGAGAAACACTATCTGAAGTACTTCCTTATACTCTAAAGGATCCTCTCGATGATACATCACAGATACCTTGTTTTCCTAACCATGATTCAGCTAGAAAAATCGAGGGGTACATAAAATCAAACAATAAAGAACAAATAATAAACAAGGATAAACGAGGTAAATTACTTGTAAAAAAAGACAAAAAGATATTTCTAAAACCTACAATAGCAGTTTTAAACTATAAAGATTTCAACAAAAACAAAAATGGAGTTTCTCACGAATTATTTAGGGAGTTTCCATTTCCATACCTAGCAATGGTGGCGCCACCAAAAAAACAAGCGATAAATTTCCTAACAAACAGTTTAGTAGTAAGTTTATTTACAGAAGATAAATCACTTATTGATAAACTTATACTTGATAAAACTGTGAAAAAACTACGTATAAAAAAGCCTACCATAGATTTTGATTTTGGAGATCCACACGAAGGAAACATAGCTAATTTCTTATATATACAAAAATCAATAAGATAATTATTTATCCTCTACTATAAGAGGCTTGATACCATGCTGCTATCATCGATAATAGTATGAGGATAAATCCTAGTCCAGCTTGGTTTGGTATAGTAAGAACTCCTAGAAATTTGAATTGGATGGTTCCACATCCTATAAATGCACATGTACTCGAGGGAGTGATCTGTATATATGAATGATATATTGAAATACTTAGGCCTAAAATAGTAAAAATTAATACTAGCTTGTACATCTTTGGTTGATTTGTAATAAAAGAATATCCTAAAACTAGCACTAAAGGATACATTAGAATTCTTTGATACCAACAAAGTCTACATGGATAAAAACCGGCTATTAAACTATAATATAAACTACCAATTGTTGCAACTATAGCAGCAATCCAACCAATAAATATAAAAAATCTATACTTATCCACCATCAATAAATATTATAGGAGCTGGCAGATCTTAACTTATTGTTTTAGTATATATTAAATTACAAAAGATATATTCTATTTTAGTTATATTTCTTAGTACTTTTTTAAATATTATCTATTTTGATCGTATATGTTTTTATGTATGGTGTTTACTCTACCAAGTGAAATTATTGTTAAAACCTTTCTTCCTACATTTCGCGGAATGGTTACAAGAAAACTAAACCAGAGGGGTCTGACACAGCAAGAAATAGCAGATAAATTAGGTATAACACAAGCTGCTGTCAGCAAATATATTAGTGATTCTGGAAATATAGATAAAAGATTTAAAGAAAATCAATTAATGAAGGCTAAAACAGAAGAAATTGCTGAAGAACTTATTTCACAAGAAATAGATGAATATAAGATTTTATCAGAAATTTTAGAATTAATACATGTTCTAGAAGATAGAGGTCTAATATGTGAAATACACGAAGAACGTATGCCATCTATTAAAGGACTAGGGTGTGACTTATGCATACGAGGTAAAAATAAAGACCTCTTAATTGAACAAGACGTTTTATCAAATGTACGTAAAGCCTCTCGGAAATTAGCTAATAATACAAAAGTTGTTGAATATATACCTAACGTAGGAACAAATATAGGTATGTCTCTCCCAGAACCAACGGATGAAACAGATATTGCAGCTATACCTGGTCGATTATATGTATTAAGAGGTCAGGTTAACATACCTTCAAATCCTGAATTTGGAGTATCTAAACATGTTTCTCAAGCTATACTAGCCGCAAATAAAGTAGATAATACTATAAGAGGAGGATTAAACATTAAAACTGATGACTTTATTTTAGAAAAAGCAAAAAATCTAGGTATAGATACAATGGAATTTGATCCAACATATGAAAATAGATATAAAAAGCTTAAAAAATTATTTTCTAAAAATAATGAAGTACCCAAAATAATCTATCATGAGGGTGAATTTGGAATAGAACCTATTACGTATATATTAGAAGAAACAGCAATAAAAACAGTCTCCGTATTTTTAGAAATTCTAGAAAATTAATATGTTTACCTCTAAAATCAGGTCAGTTTCTCTGATCTAAGAGATCAGAGATTGTCAATGAACCTCGCTAATTTCGTTGAGGATTTGTCTTTAAGGGAGGATAGGTTATTGGGGTTCCTATCTTAGGATAGATGACTGGTAGCTCCTATACAATGAGACTTTTGTTGATTGTAGAGATCAATCGGAACCATTTCTTTCCCCTCGAAAATTAAATTACTTTTTCCCTCTAAAATTAAATTAAATACCTGTAAGGAAATCCACTATACCATCCACCTAAAGGAAACAAATCCTGTTACTCCTCCTCTATAAACTCACACAGGATAAAGTATAAAAAACATATAACCTTTTAAATATGAAATCTTTTAAATTCTATATTAGAACTTAAAGTGATTTATATTTGAAATATATATTAGTTCGTTTATACGAAAAGAACAGAATTTACTGATACATAGGAGTGGTTAGTTGTTCTTTCTTATCTTTTTCCTGTGTCATTTTTTGATGTTGCTGGGCAATTTGTTCCATTTTCTTTTGTATCTTATCAGATTGTTCCTTTAGTTCAGTTGTATCTATATCAAAGTCTAGTAATGGCTCTAAAGCATTTTCAATAACCGATATAGCAGCTTTAGGGTTGGGAATATACGGATTTGTTCCAACTATTAAAACAGCTGCTGGTATATCACCATGGTAACATTCTTTAACCAATGCACCTGTTATACCTCCAATTAGCCCATCATCTTTTGCTAATTCTATATCAGCACTACGCAGATCTTTTTCTATTTTGTCCGTAGTTGCAACTCCAAATATATCCCCTATTTGTTCTTCAGTTTTTGCTGGAGTTCCAGCTAAAAATATAGCTCTCTTAAATTCCTTAGATAAATCTTCAAGTACACATTTACTTAAAGCATTAAATGAAGACGGGGGAAGTGTAAGATCACTCTGTAAAGTCATAATATTAGGATCCGATCCAGAATATACTCTCACTAAGTCTTGTACCCTTCCATTTTTAAATGATGTAACTGGGGAAAAATCATCTGAAATTATATTACCATGATGATCTAGCTCAAGTTGATTTTTTATCTGTTCAACAGCAATAGACGCAACTAACCCATTACCAGGTAAACCTTCAATTAAAGTAAATTTCTCTGTATCAATATTCGTCAATTTTTCAAAACTAACAGATACATCTGTATTAATCATAAATACACAATACAGTTATATCTCCAAAAAAATAGATGTTACTACTAAAATCTCTAATAGTGAATAGATAATAATCTACTAAAATGGAATCCCAGAGCTTAACTCCTAGTTGGTTCACACTATTTTTTTCTGTCTTCATTATTTATATATCTATTTTATAGTGTCTATTTCTTCCATAAATTCCCCCCACCTCTATTAAATATAGGAGTTCATATCAACTACAATGTAAATATTTTACGACATAACTTTTTAATGTAATATAAAATGATTTTTGTTAACTGAACTATCTTATAGTATATGGGGCTATAGGATTTGAACTCAATAGATCTATTAATTTATTTCTTTGTATAATGGGAAAATTATAGAAAAGAACTAAAATATGGATAATTTAAAATATGATGAAGACAATATACCTAATAAATTTGTTAGAGATTTTTGGATTCTTATACTAATATTTAATATTGGAATTTTTTTGTTTAGTCTAGGTATTATGATAATTGGTTTTCAAAAAAAGTTGGATATGGGTGTTAATATAATATTTGTGGGCATCATCACCCTAATATATGGTACATATAGATACAAAAAATGTAAGGAAAACATAACTACAACATAGCATCCTAGTTAAGATATTATTTATTAAATTCATTAAGTATATGGTTAAAGTATACTATCTAAAGAAACTATCTGTTAAAACTCTTTAGAAAGATGAAGGCCTAAAAATTATTTTTTAAATAATATCAGTGTTTTTTATCTCTTTTATTTTTTTAGAAGAGAGCTTATCAACTATATCATTTGGTTTTACAACATTAGTATCACTAAATCTGTCCGGCAAATTTTTTTTGTTTCCTACAAGAACTATTGGATCTACATCTTTAGCTATTTCCAAATTTTTTCCGATATCTATAGCTTCAACTGGAAAAACAGTAATATCTGAATTTTTTGATTTTTTAACTGTATAGTCATAGGCTTGTTGATCAATTTTTTCAAATGGATCCACAGTTATTGTTTCACACCCAAAGGCTTTAGCAGCTGATTCCTCCATACTCTCTTTGATTATTGGACCAACGGATATATTATATCCTCCTTTGATAAGTTTAGATAAAACGTTACAGGAAGTATTTCCCCCACCTAAAAGATGTATATTACCACTATATTTTTCATCGATAGAGAAAGCAGTTATAATAGGTGTTCCAGTGATAGGGTTTTGAAATATTATAGATGAGGAATTAAATACTTCATCTATGATATCTGAATTTAATACACTTGAAGGCTCTCCACTATCTACTATTTTACCTTCTGAGAGTAAAAGTAATTGATCACAATATCTTGCTGCTAAGTCTAAATCATGTATAGCTGATATTACAGTCTTGTTTTCATCTTCCACTAAATCGTGAACTATATCTAGAGTTTGTATCTGATGATTTATATCTAGATTAGTAGTGGGTTCATCAAGTAATAAGATAGGTGTTTGTTGAGCAAGGGCCCTAGCAAGTAGTACTCGCTGACGCTCTCCTCCACTTACGTCGGTTATCTTACGATTGGATAGATGGCCTATATTTGTTTTTTCAAGTGCATTATCTACTATGTCAGAATTTAAATTATTCTGAAATCTAGAAGTATGGGGATATCTACCCATTTCTACTATCTTTCTAACTTCGAAATTAAAAGAAAGACTAGTATTCTGTGGTAAAGTACCAACATATCTACTAATCTCTTTAGATGAGAACTCTGAAATATTTTTTCCATCTATATATATAGACCCAGATCCAGGCTGCAGTATACCATTTATTGTTCTAAGTAAAGAAGTTTTACCGGAACCATTTGGCCCTATTAAACCTATACTATTTCCCTGATCAATATAAGTATTAATTTCATGAAGAATCTGTATACCACCTAAATATATATCTACATCCTTTATATTTATCTCCATCTATATTATAGTTTTATCGTCCTAAAGAGGATCTTTATTATAAGTAAAAATTTCTTTTTTATATCTTTTATATATTAATATAATAAAGTAATGATATCACTATAATACTATCTGGATACTAAAGTTAGCACGGAGTATCTGTATAGCTAATCAAAACAAACCGAATGACAGAACTATAGAGTTTAAGCGGTGTAAGAAAATGTAAATTTAGTTACAAAAACAAACGGATAAACCAAGATGTAGTATTAAAGACTATCCACTTCTTTTTTTCGTAAGAGATATAGGAAGAACGGAGCCCCTAAAAAAGCGGTTATTATTCCGACCGGAATTTCTGCTGCTCCAGAACGTGCTATTGTGTCTGTTATAACTAGAAAAGATGACCCAGCAAGAGCACTAGTAGGAAGAAGTATTTTGTGGTCAGGCCCTACAATTAATCTCATAATATGTGGTATAATCAAACCTACGAATCCGATTATTCCCGAAACAGATACCACAGCAGCTGTTATTATACTTGCAAGTACAAGTAATATCTTTTTTGTTTTTTCAACTTCAACACCAAGTGTTTCCGCATCTTCTTCACCAAGTAAAAGTAGATTTAGATCTTTTGAAAACATAAATAATAAGAAAAAACAAGGTAGGACAACATATGCTGATAATATAACTTGATCCCAAGAACTATTATGGAGGTTCCCCATCAACCAATACATTGCTTGACGTAAAGCTCTCCCACTGTTAACTAATAGGAAAGATATAACTGCACCTAGAAATGTTTGTACAGCAATTCCCACCAACAATAGTTTTGCTATAGGTGTTTTTCCATTTCTAGTTGATATCATATACACTAAAAAAGCAGTTATTATAGCACCCAGAAAAGCAGATATATTAAGACCAAAAGGAATAGTAAAGGGAGAAATAATGACTAAAACAGCGCCTACAGCTGCTCCAGAAGATACCCCTATAATTGAAGGATCCGCCATAGGATTTCTAAAAAATCCTTGCATTACAACACCAGCTGATGATAAGGCAAATCCTACGACTACACCTAACATAATCCGAGGAAGGCGAATATGAAATATAATAGTTTTATAGGTGTCAGGTGCTTTATTTTTTAAATCAAATATAGTTGAAAAAAATATTTTAGCAACTAAAAGAGGTTCTATCTGTACAGCTCCTATAGTTGCACTACTAACAATAATAAGTATAAGAAGTAATAACAGACTTAGGATCCATAACCATATACGGATACCTTTTATCATTTACTATCTATGAATTATAGACACTTTATATATTAGTAACATCCTATCCACACTAAACAGAGGTTAACTGTTCAACCACCAAGCTTACAGTATAAAGAATTTACCATCTAAGCCCCTATCTTTGAGGTGTCACTTTAACTGTCTTTGACCTGCAAGATTTAGATCTTTACAAAAATCCATTGAGGTATTTAAGTTTCTATTTATCTCTAATCCATCCATTTCACACCATATGAGTTCTCAGAGATATATATTTTTTTCTAACTTCCTATTACAGCCAGTATTTGAAAAATTCTTCGCGGTTTTACGGATCCTAGATATAACAATGAGGAGTACCGTTGGAGCTTGGTTCCAAGGGAAGTATTAGGGTGAAAATCAATTTGTTCTATAGAGTTAAGGTTTTTGGATTTTCTCTGTAACTTTATTTATTGATGAATAATGTTTTTTATAGGTATAGATATATTTTGTTATATGTTGGATCCATTTCTCTAAGATATTTAAGTTTAGACAACCCAAATAACTATTTATCATTTCATTTATATATGTTGATGAACAGAATGTATTTGAGGTAATGTCTGCAGCTTTGTCTCCATTAGCACTTTTGAACTTGTTTTCCGGATTGATCTCTATAGTAGTATTTAGCTATATTTGGGTTTATCGTGAAAAATACACGAGTTCTACCTCATTTATATTACTAATTTCTGGTATTATTTTATGGACTTTGTCGTATGGATTTGGATTAATGACGTTTGACCTTCAACTTCGTCGATTATTTGAAATACCAGCTTGGATAGGTAGAGTTGTTATACCTGTTGCATGGATTGTTTTTGCCCTAGAATATACTGGTAGAGACGAATTTATAAATAAAAAAATATTGAGTTTAATTAGTATTATTCCCCTAATAACGGTAGTAATTTCTATATTTGGTATCTGGAATCGTGGATTATATGATTTTATGTGGATTGACTATAGGATAGTAGAAGTCTTCGAAGCTGCTACAGTAGAATATACACCTGGTATATGGATGATATTACAGACAATATATGCTTGGATTTTAATTCTTTCTGGAATAGTTATATTCTTTGGTATAGGTTTTGTTCAGTCCCATAATAAACTATATACTAAACAGTCGATTCTTCTAATTTTAAGTGCATTACTACCTACTGCTATGAGTTTTAAATGGTTATATAATATAGGTCTTTATTCAGAAATTGACTTTACTCCAATAGTTATGTCTATAACAGGTGTTACCTTTGCTTATGCTTTATTCTATCATGGCTTATTAACTAGAGTTCCAGCAATCCATAAAGCTGGTTGGAAAAATGCAATAGATGACTTTGGTGATGGTATAGTAATCTTAGGTAAAGAAAAATCGATAATAGACATGAATAAAAAAGCAGAGGAAATATTTCAATGCAGGTTGGAAGATAAGATAGAAAAACATATAGATAACCTAATAGAAAAAAGCTCTATAGAGTTTGATAAACAAAAACAATTTTTTAGATATGAGTCAGATAAGGGAGTTAGAGAATTTAATCTTACAATTTCTAATATAGAACAATATAATGGTGAAATTATAGGATATATGCTTTCCTTTCATGATATTACAGACGAAAGGTTACGTAAACAGAGGTTAGAAGTATTAAATAGAGTACTTAGACATAATCTACGTAACCAGATGAACTCAATTCTTTTGTATTCACAGATCATCAAAACACATGAGGGTAAAGATAAGTCTGAAATAGCAGAAAAAATAGAAAAGAATTCAAAAGAACTTATAGAAATTGCAAAAGAAGTTAGAGAAATAGAAAATTTTATTGCAGATAAAAGAAATAAAAATGAAAAAATTGAATTAAATAGATTATTTCAATCTATAAAGGAAGAAATAGAAGGAAAATACAATAAAGTTGACATTTCAATTAGTTCCCCAAAAGAAAATATAAATTTAAGATCTGATAAAAAAATACTAAGGAAAGTTTTTTTCAATGTTATAGAAAATGCTGTTGAACATAATAATTCAGATATACCAGAAGTAAATATATCAATTAGGTTTATTGAAGAAAAATGGATAGAAGTCAGTATAGTTGATAATGGTCCAGGCATACCACAAGAAGAAATATCAGTTATAGAAGAAGAAGCTGAAACACAGTTGAAACATGGAAGTAGTCTAGGGTTGTGGCTCATCAAGTGGGGAGTAAACCTAGTTGGAGGAGGTCTAGAATTTAAACAAAAAGAGGCGAATGGGACTATTGTAAAAATACGTATACCTAGGTTATAAAAAATAAAAATAGAAATTTATCTATTTTCTTCTATAATAGTTATAATTCTACTATATAATTCTTTAGGTGTAGAAACAATTTCATTAGCTATAGATAAATTATTTTTATTATTATCAGGTTCATACTCGATACAATACATACCAGCTCTATTTGCGGCTAAAATACCGTTTTCCGAGTCCTCAATAGCAATACATTCTTCTGGATCCACATTAAACTTTTCAGTTGCTTTTCCATAGATATATGGTTCTGGCTTCCCTCTTTTATCTATACTATCTGCCGTTATAACCAAGTCAAATTCATTTTTTAGAGAAAATCTTTCTAATATAATATTTATCCATTTTAAATAAGATGAAGAACAAATTGCTATATTAATATTTCTTTCTTTAAGTATGTTTAAAAATTGAGGTAAATCATCCAATAACGTTACTTTTTGTTTATATATAGATTCAGCTTTTTTATCATATAAATCAAAATATTCTTTTCTTGTTACTTTCATTTTATGATTGTTTGAATATTTATCATATTGATCTAAAACTGGAATTCCAGTAAGGTCTGATGGAGATAAATCAGAACCGTCTTCAAATGCTTGCTTGATGATTTTTTCTTTTTCTTTTTCCCAATACGTTTCAGAGTCTACAATAACACCATCTACATCAAAGATAACAGCTTTCATGTATTAATTATGTATTATATAGTTAGTTTGCTTAGAAAAGAATTTAAATTTCAAATAGAAAATTAATAAACAATATAGGAAAATAATCTAATTCATTTTTATTAATTTCCTATTGTATTATTAAATATAAAGTATAAGTAAATAATATCTCATCTAAAACATAGCCTACAAGTATCTCCATATAAAACTACTAAGATATGGCTGGAGAAGACGAAAATTTCTCATATGGTGGTGGAGGATCAGCAGCTATACGTGAAGATATAGAAGAACTTAGATCTAGAATAGAAGATCTTGAATACATAATAGAAGACCTTGAAGGTCTAGAGGATAGAATAGATGAACTAGATGAACGAATAGATGATCTAGAAAGATCAATGGAATAAATAAAATTGGTAATAAAACTATATTTTAGTTAAATACCAACATATTTTTAAATTTTTACACTGAGCTTATTCAAATCCTTCGTTTAGTGCATCTTTTATATCATCTTTTTCTTCAAAGCTAGTACCTATAGTAACAACTATCTGGAGGCCTTTTTTGACATTAATGTCTGTATGAATAATTTGGGATTCCGGAATAATAGCTAAAAAACCACCCATGGGGTTAGGACTCATAGGTATAAATACATTATACAGTTTTTCGTCGGTTAAAGTTTTAGGTCCAGGGTTTAATGAGTTAGGAGTTTCAGATGTTACAAAGCCTATGGTTTTTATACCTTCTTTTGGCCATTCTAACAAAACAACCCGTTTAAATTTATGTTTTTTTCCTACTAAGGCATTTGACATTTGTCTAGAACTAGAATATATAGTTCTAACTATAGGGATTCTTTCCATAATCTCATTGAACTCATCAACAAAATATCTACCAATCCCCTTTTTTAGAATAATACCTAATAAAGTAACAAATACAAACAATAAACTAATAGCAAGAATTTCTTCTACTATACCAGTTCTATCTACTAATATATTTAAAAACGGATTCAAAAAACCTATTATCCAACCATATACAATGTTAATAATAACAATTGTAATAACTAATGGAGCTATCACTATCACACCCCCAATAAAACCATCGCGTATAGTCTTTGATATTTCCATATAAAATACATTAGAATTAAAAAAACAATTATTTTTATTAATTTCTTTAATTATTGATACACTATACTTCAGGCATAAAATAATAACTTAGTTATATTATATTTATATGGTTATCCACAATAAATAAAAACATTGTACGTGTGGAAATCATATGCCAAAACTCATTATCTCGATTTCAGAGGAAAAGAATCAGATATTAGAGGAAATATCTGGTGAAAATGGAAAATATAATTCTAAATCAGAAGCCATTGAAGACTTCATATAAAAAGAAAAAAACATAAAAGAACTAAAAGATCAAATAGAACAATTAAAAAAAGAAAAAAAGAAATATTTGAAAGTCAAAAAGAAAAAATAGATTTTGTAGAATACGCTGAGGGAGATTTTAAATACAGAAATGCATCTGTTTTAAAGAAAGTAAAATGGTGGATATTTGGGAAAAACAAATAATTTTTAGGATATTAAGTTATTTCTAAATACTGTATTAAATTTATCCAAATTTCTCGGAGAAACCTCATATGTAGTTTTTTCGAAATCTTCTTTAAATTTTTGAATTAGTTTATAACTGTATATTTCTCCAAGCATATCAATCCCAAACATAATTCTGTCATGACACGTCTGGTTTCTCGGACAAATAGGTTTTATTTCGTTTTTATCTGAATCTCTAAGAAATATTTCTATTCCCTCAGGAAGTTTAGTCTCAATATAATTATTATCAATATTATTATAAAACTCAATTGAAGGATTTTTAATGACTTTATTTTTATAACCTTTTTCTGTTTTAGTTATTGATTCTTTTTGTTTTTTAGTAAGCCCATGTATTAATATACCATTTATCCAATCTTCTTTATTTTTTGTTTGTATAGCCTCTAAAACACATCCCTCTATATGTTTTAATTTTTTTGAATAAAACCTTTTGAATCCATAGAGTTTTGCTGGAATAAGTCTAATTTTATTTTTATATTCTAACCACTTAGAAATGGCTTCATCTCTTATTAGTTTATCATCATTATATCGTATATTTTGATTATATATTTCATATATAGATCTACTTTCAATTTTTTCAAATCTTGAAATAATACTAGTTGGAAGGATTAATGTTCCATATCCAAAGGTTGGCACTATATCTTCATCTAACTTCATCTGGCATCTTTATCTATTAAATATTTATTAATAAAAAATAGAAGAGATATTTAGTTTATTTTATACTCCTGCTCCTATTGCTTCTGCTTGTTCTTGATAGCGGTTTCTTATGGTTACCTCGGTTACGTCTGCAGCATCTGCTATTTCTCTTTGTGTGCGTTTTTCGTTGCATAATATACTAGCTAGATATATAGCAGCCGCAGCATATCCTTTTGGTGATTTTCCACTTAGGAGGCCTTCTTCCGCGGTTTTTTCTATGATTTCTATTGCTTTTTGTTGTACTTCCTCACTTAGGTTTAGTTGGCTTGAAAATCTAGGAACAAATTCTGCAGGATTAGTGGGCCCTATTTTTAGTCCAAGCTCTCTTGAGATATATCTATATGTTCTTGCTACTTCTTGTTCATCCACTCTAGAGACATCCACTATTTCATCTAGAGATCTAGGAACATTATCTTGTCTACATGCTGCGTGAAGTGAGCTTGCTGCTACTGCCTCTATACTACGTCCAGGAAGAAGATTTTCATCTAGTGCTTTTCTGTATATTGTGCTTGCTATTTCTCTGGTACTCTCTGGTACATCTAGGGAGCTTGCCATGCGGTCTATTTCTCCTAGGGCGAATTGTAGGTTTCTTTCTTTTGAGTCTTTTGTACGGATTCTGTTTTGCCATTTTCTAAGCCTCTCCATTTTTTTCTTCTTTTTAGGTGATAGTGATTGGCCGAATGCGTCTTTGTCTTTCCAATCTATATGGGTTGTTAGTCCTTCGTCGTGCATTCTTTTTGTTGTTGGGGCTCCAACTCGAGATTTTTTGTTTCTTTCTTTTTGGTCAAAGGCTCTCCATTCAGGTCCCGGATCAATCTGTTCTTGTTCTACGACTAGTCCACAACTATCA
>JAHENH010000109.1 GCA_018609935.1 Halobacteriales archaeon
ATGTTAGAGAGAGTACCGCCAACCAAATAGCTAGAACATGCGCTTTCTCAGATGCAATACAAAAAAAGATGGGGGATAAACAAAAACATGTAGAATTGAGTTTTGATGAAAGAAAAATTGTTATTGTTCCAATAGAGAATAAGCTTTTTTGTGGGGTGACTCGGAATAAGGAGGAAAAGAAGAAAGTAATCCAATATGCTAAAAGAGCATTATCTACCCAATGATAATAGCAATAATTTTAGGGTTAATAATTGGATTTTTAACTGGATTACTTCCAGGTTTACATTCTAATACTGTCATATCTATACTTGCTTCATTAGATTTAGATCCTAAATTTTTGTCTATATTGATAGTTTGTCTATTTCCAGTGCATCTAATTGTCTCATTTATTCCTGCAATATTTTTGAGTATACCGGAAGAATCAAACTTAATTTCTGTATTGCCGGGACAAAAATTAGTTTTAGATGGGGAAGGGATAAAGGCAATAAAAATCGTTTCTCTGTCTGCTATAGTTTCAGCAATATTGTCTTTTTTGTTTTTTGAGCCTGCAAAAAATTTTTTGCCAGAAATATATGGGGCAATGAATGATCACTTGTTATGGATATTAGTGATCGTCTCTGCGATTCTAATCCTAAAAAGTAAAAAAACCAAATTAGCACTGGTAATATTTGTTCTATCGGGCATAATAGGGAAATATACATTAGGAATGGAGATGCACGATCCTTTTCTAGCTATGTTTGGAGGTATGTTTGCCATAAGTCACTTATTAAATTACAATTCTAGAGATATACCTGAACAAAAAGAAACAAAAATAAACAACACAAGATTTATAATATATTCTGTATTAGGGGTGGTGATGGGTTTTGGTGCAGACTTGTTGCCTGGTGTGAGTTCACCTTCTCAAGTTGCAACCTTTGCAGCAATATTCATTCCATTCAACACATCCTATTACTTATCTATTTTGAGTTCAATATCGGTTAGTGAAGCTATATTTTCCTTTGCAACGGTATCAGAAATAAATAAAAGTAGAGCAGGAGAAATAGAATGGTTATCGGAATTTATATCAATTGAAAACAACATAATCCTATTATTATCCTTGTTCTTGTTCAGTCTATCAATAGCCATTCTGGCAATATACCTATTAAGAAAGAAAATTGGAGGAATGGCAAACATAGATTTTACTCAAATAAATATCCTACTCATAATGTATTTGGTAATTATAACATTTATTCTCAATGACTACACAGGTCTATTGATATTAATGATTTCTACAGTATTGGGTTATACTACAATTAGACTAGAGATCGAGAGGATAAACTTGATGGGAGCAATAATAGTCCCAACAATCTTAATTTTACTATAGCCAATGGAGAGATATGGACAGTTGAGTAATTACTAGATTCAATTATACGATCCTATACTATACTACCCCCATATTATCAATATATACTATCCCTATATCAATATCTAGTAATTAAAATTAGTATTCAATCAATCTCTTAACTCCAACTTCCTCAATTTCCTTTAATGCTTGCAAGTATCGTAAGGCAGTATGAACATTTGTTATACAGGGAATACCTGAGGTAATGCTTGCTCTACGCATTTTGAATCCGTCAGTGTGAGATCTGCCTCCTTTAGTAGGAGTATTAATAACAAGGTCTACGACACCGGATTCTATTAATTCCACAACATTTGGGTGTCCTTTGCCAATCTTCGGAATTGTTATAGCATTCTCAATTGAACCCACTGTTCCAATAGTGCCATAAATACCAAACCCGTTTTCTTTTGCGAGTTCTGCCAACTCATATGTATACTCTTTATCTTTGTCTCTCAAGCTCAAGAAAATATTTTTGTCGTCAGCATCCTCAATTTTTTTACCTGCAGCCAATAAGGCCTTGTAATAAGCAGTTTCAAAATCTTCCCCTAACCCTAAGGTTTCACCTGTACTTCTCATCTCAGGTCCTAAATTAATATCAGTTAAAAGCTTTTGGAATGGGAAGACAATGCTTTTGACTGCATATCCATCCAAATCTCTTTCTAAGTCTGGCAGTTTTTTACCTAACATGCATTTGGTTGCAATTTTTGCCAATGGGACATCGACAGATTTACTTAGGAAGGGTATGGTTCTGCTAGCTCTTGGGTTAGCTTCCAATATATATACATCATCACCCTGAACTACATATTGTATATTTAGTAAACCACGTACATTCAATTCCTTGGCTATTCTTCTTGTATAATCTTCGACCTTTCTTTTTGCCTCATCTGATAAAGTTATAGAAGGTACAACAGTGTTTGCATCTCCAGAATGGACTCCTGCAGGTTCAATATGCTCCATTATCCCCCCAATAAAAACATTCTCTCCATCAGAAACTGCATCTACTTCTCCTTCTGTCCCCTCATAATATTTATCTATTAAGATTGATCTTTCCTCCCCAACTTTTACTGCCTCTTCCATATATCTCTTGAGCTCCTTGTCGTTGTAGACAATTTTCATTGCCCTTCCTGCAATTACATAACTTGGACGTACGACAACCGGGTAACCCAATTTAGAGGATATGGCCAAAGCTTCTTTTTCAGTGGTTGCAGTTCCGCTTTCGGGTTGTGGGATATCTAGTTTTTCCAGCAAAGCTTTAAATCTTTCTCTATCCTCAGCAATATCAATTGCTTCTGGATCTGTACCTAGAATGTTTACTCCTGCATCTGCCAGTTTATTTGCCAATTTTATACTTGTTTGTCCTCCTAACTGAACAATAACTCCTTCAGGATCCTCGTTTTCTACTATGTCCATCACACTCTCAAATGTTAAGGGTTCAAAATACAAACGTGAGCTAATGTCAAAATCGGTGCTCAAAGTTTCAGGATTATTATTAACCATAATACAATCATACCCCTCCTCTTGTAAGGCAAAGGCAGCATGAGAGCAACAGTAATCAAATTCTATCCCTTGTCCGATTCTGATGGGTCCAGATCCTACTACAACGACACTTTTATTATCGTTTTTCTTAGCTTCATTCTCTCTCTCATAGGTAGAATAGTAATAAGGAGTCACAGCCTTGAACTCA
>JAHENH010000110.1 GCA_018609935.1 Halobacteriales archaeon
ACATAGAATTAGGATAAATGAAATTTTACTTCTATGATAATTTTTATCTTTCTATATTGAAAATAACTAATTTGTTATAGAAACAACTAATTTGTAATATTTTGAGACTGTTATGGTAACAAAATTATCATAACAGTCACCGTATTTTTCGTGCTAAAACCTAAAAAATGCAGAATAAAAATAAAAAATCAATATATGATATTGTACGGAAAGATATAGCTGACGACATAGTTGATGTGTTGGGAACAAAAAGTGTAGACCACCTAGTTAATGAATGGTTAAATGATTTTGATGAAGAACTATACAACATAATTGGTGGAACTAAAAGTGAAGCACAAATATTTGACTATATAGGTAAAAACTACACAGATATACAGACAAGAAAGATGTTGTTTGTTCGTGCATTTGGTCTAGATAGTAGTCTACATAATCAACCAGATGGAATAGAACACACAGAGTCCAGAAAACTACATCCAAAACAGATACAAATCAAAAAACCACTACTAGGATATGAACTCAAAACAGCACTTACAACAGACCTAATGACATATAAAACACAATACAGACAAACATCAGAATTCCTAGAAGAAAAATATGTAAACCCACAAACCTATGAAAAAGACATAAACGAAGACCTTATGATTGTTGAATTCAGACACAATGAAATACATAGTATATTTACAGAATACATAATTCGTAGAATGGAAAACATACTAGGTATAGATAGCTATGAAGAAAACCTAGACAGTATATACATATCAAGTGAAAACCACACAAGACCACTATACATAGAAGGTGACAACTTAATAGGTATTATTTCTTGTAGGAAAAGAACACACAACACAGACCAATAACACATATATGACTAAAGACAAATACAAAGTTATATGTACAAAACCAAATGAATTATGTGATTTTGAATATGTAGGTAACCATCAAGAATGTGTTACTAAATCACAGTTCCATGAACATAACACAGACATGTTTCCAATACATACAGAAACAGAACAAAAAAATATAAATAATTTCTAACCCCAAATCCTAAATCTTGAATATACATAGTTGTGTATACATATACGTGTTATACATATATGTGTAGATATGAATGTATATTTTAATGTATAACTAGATAAATTAACACACAATACAACTCGTCTAGGAAAAAGAGTGTAACATAGATAGTGACACACATATATATACAACTAGACTAGATGTGTTATGTTACACTTAATGTGTATATCTAGTATGTATACATAACTATGTATGTAAGTATAGTAACACTTTTAAGTGTGTAACCACCTAGAACTAGGCACACTAACTGAGTGGTCATTATTATGTTATACATAACTAGTTACTAGTATACATAACTATGTGTAACATATACATGTGTACATGGTTGTAGATCTGGTTTGAGAGGGGGTGGGGGTGTGTAGGTGTGTGTTTGAGAGAATATCTTTGTTTGATTTTTAGTTTTTACGTGTATTCAAAATTTTTTAAGGTGTATTAAAAATAAATATGAAAAATGAACCTAATATAAAAGAAATAACTGTAAGTCATAGTAGGAAGGAAACAGAAGATTATGATTCAGAATATCATGGTGTTGAAGCTACAGTAGAAATAGGTGAAGATCAACAAATGGAAGTTGTAGAAAATGAGGTGTCAAAGAGAATTCAACGTATTATTGATGAAAAGTTTTTAGATGATGATGATGAAGTATTAGATGATGATATAGAAAACATAAAAGAAGAATTTGATGCTGATTAAGGTGAAAAAAAATGTTAGAGGGAATAATATATACACTGATACTAACCCTCCTTACATTAGTGTTCTATAAAATAACTCTAGGATTAATCAAATACCTAGATAGAAAATAAAAACCGTATTTTTTATACCAAAATAAATATGAAAACAACAAAAGAAATATCGAAGAGAGAAGACTTTGTAGCAATACCAAAAAACGTAATAGCAGAATATATATTCACACTAGTACCAGAAATACCAAAAGGAAAATACACAGAAAACATACCAAGATGTCTAGAAGACAGTCCAGAGAGAAACATAAACGCAGAAAGAAAAAACGTATCAGATGTACTCTATGATACAGAACAAGACATCATAGCAGTAGAAGGAGTCTACACACTAGATATATCATTTGGACACACATATGAAGTGAATTTTAGGTATGAACTGGATCCAACAGAAAAACTAGGAGAAGAAATAAGTGGTGGAAGATTTATTGAATGTAGAAGATCACATGAACCAACAATAGATGAAAAAAAATACTATGAATTCTAACAAATACATAACTGAACGAGCAATAAAAGAAGTCCTCAAAGAAATAGATGAAGAATGGATAGAAGAAGGGAACTGCTACAATGAAGACTGTGAAAGAAGTACAAATGCTGGAAAAGAACTCACAATAGAATGGATATGTGAAAAACTAGACATAACTCTAGACTAAAAATGAAAGAAATGTATACAACACATAGGTTCAATATAGGAGACAATAGAAAGATGATACCTATAGGTGATGAATCAATAGATCTTGTAGTGACAAGTCCACCATATCCCATGATTGAGATGTGGGATGAAATGTTCACAGAACAAAGTCAAATGATACAGAAAGCACTAGATGATGGACGTGGAAAAATAGCACATAAATGGATGTTCAACAAACTTGAAGAATCATATAGAGAAATAAGTAAAAAAGTAAAAGAAGGGGGTTTTGTCTGTATAAATATTGGTGACGCAACAAGAAAAGTAGAAGGTGACAGATTTAGAGTATATCCAAACAGACAAAAAACAATAGAATTCTTCACAAATATAGGATATGACTTACTACCATCTATTATATGGCATAAACCACAAAACACAAAAACAAAATTCTTAGGAAGTGGAACAATGCCACCAAACGCATATGTAACAAACGAAAAAGAACACATCTTAATATTCAGAAAAGGTGAACGTAGAAATCCAAACAGAAGACGTGAAAGCAGTTACTTCTATGAAGAACGCAATAAATGGTTCAGTGACATATGGGAAATAAAAGGAACATCACAGACTATAGACATAGACAACATAGAACGTACAGCACAATATCCAATAGAGATACCATACAGACTCATAAATATGTACAGCACCTATGGAGACACAGTATTAGATCCATTTGGTGGAATAGGAACAACAATGATAGCTTCAATGGCTAGTGCAAGAAACTCAATCACATACGAACTAAAAGAAAAATACATAGAACCAACATATGAAAGAGTGAAAAACATAAAACAAACAACAAAAAACATAAACAAACAAAGAATAGAAGAACAAAAATTTACAGATATACAGAGAACTAATGACGTAAAATACAGAAACGAAAACTATGATGTAGGTGTGAAAACAAAACCAGAAAAACAACTACAACTATACAAAATAGACAGCATAGACAGACTAAAAAGTGAAAGTGGAATAAGTTTCAAACTAACACATAAACCATACAAAAACAAAAAACCAATACAAACAACCAAAAAATAACCCAATATAAATATATATATATCTAAATTTACATTTATCAGTTTGATGGTTTGTAAGGAAGCAATAAGACCTCTCCCTTTAGGTGGAGGGTTACATATACATGGACTTCCTTGCATAATATTTTCAGCCGAAAGGTTTAAGTATCTACACAATATACATAATTTGTGAAGAGGAAGAATATAAGTATTCGAGACGACCAAGAAGAATGGATACAGGAGAATCATTTGAATCTGTCAAGATTTGTTCAAGACAAACTAGATGAACTAATAGAAAACAATGAAAGCTAAGAAAACCATAGTATGTTATATTTCTAAACCCAATACGGGCAAGTTAGAGGCTA
>JAHENH010000111.1 GCA_018609935.1 Halobacteriales archaeon
ATTGGAAGAATTAGCTACAGAAGCTATTAGAAATCCTGAAAAACTAGAATATTGGATAGATTGGTTGGTATCTCCTAAACCTAATAAGGTTCATGATTTTGGTTATATATTAGGAGAAAAGGATGCTGAAACAATATTTCTTGATAAGATCCTAGATGCAGTAAAAAATTCAGAAAGTCCTTCTCCATACTTTTTAGGAGGTTATCTATCTGCTATTCAAGATAAAGATAAGCGTCAAGAAGTATTAGATAGAATTCAAAGTGAAGAAAATCTCAAACCTCTATTAATTGATGTTATTCGTTTATCAGGAATGACTTCCGAGGATACTAAACGTATTATGGATTTAATACAAAAAGGAGATATATCCCCAGTAGAATTAACTGGTTTAAAGATGGGGGGTACAAGTAGAAATATAGAAGAACCCATTTTTCAAGATCTATGTAACCTACTTCTGGGTGAAGGTATAAAAGAGGCCGAAACTATCATTCCGGTTTTCTTCAGTTATTATGTGTATCCAGACAATGCACCTAAATTACCTGAAGAGCTGACTCAACGGTTATTAGGACATCCTGCTTTTGTAGAAGAACGTGATAGTTTATCATATAAACAGAGAGTTGAATATCATTGGAAGGAAATAGCAAAATCGTTTTTGGATCAATATCCTGAATATAAAGAATATATTTTAGATCTTATATTAGATTCTTTTAGTAAGAGAAATTCTCTATTAGGCTGTTCTAGAGAATCTAAAAATGTTCTTCTATATATATGGAACAAAAATCCCGAAGAAGCATGGGAAAAAATATCAAATATTCTAGAAAAAAAACATACAACAAGATATATTTTATCTTCATGGCTTTCGGGAGATGATATAGATGTTGATGGACAGCCAATTAAACAATTGTCTGCTTCTACCATATGGGAATGGATAGATGAAGATGTGGAAAGTAGAGCAGTTATTGCAGCGAACTTTGTCCCATCAGACTTTTTTCACAGTGAATCAGATACTTGTCTAGCTAGGGAAGTATTAATTAGATATGGTGATCAGGAGGAAATTCAGGAAGATGTACAGAAAGTACTATCTGACAATTATCATACGGATTCATTGACCGGCCCTGAAAGTAAATACTATTCAGAGAAAAAGGAACAGTTGAGTTTATTCGTGGAAGAAGAAGAAAATCATACTGTTATTCAGTGGGTTGAGAATCAAATATCTATTCTAGATAAAAAAATTAAAAAAGCGAAACAATTTGAAGAAAAAACTGATAGAACCTAGATATTAAATAACCAGATATATCTTTTAAAAAATAATATATTAGGTGGACATCAATAACATTTTGGGTTATGTTATTGGTTCTATGAATATGTGGCTGTGTTTTAGGCGTGGTTGTTTTTTGTTTCCTTCCGTTTCGTATTCTATTAGGTTGTATTTATATAGTAGGTTTAGGTCTCTTTGTACTGCTGCAGGATCTCGGTCTAGTTTTCTTGCTAGGCTACGTATTGATTCTGGTTTGTTTTTTATTTCTTCTATTAGTCTTTTTCTTTGGGTTGTTAATACTTTTTTTGCAGTTTCATGTCTAAGTATTATTGAGTCTCCAAGTCCATTTTCTGCTAATATCTTCACCAGCTCTAATCTATCCAGAGACTTTGTTATAGACATATTTTATTACCTCTCTCCAACGCGCTTGTTGGTTATGGTTATGGGGAATTAGTGTTTATAGTATATAATAGTATTGATAGATTAGATCAACGATTTTATAGATAGTTATATCCTATATTTAGATGTAGGACAGACTGGCAAACTGTTAAGTTGTTGATGTAGTAGATCAACTAAAATATATAGGTGGATATTTGATGGTGGAGAAGATCCCTGAAACCAATCCTGGAAAATATAAAGACATCGTTGTTCATCTTGGTGGTAAGGTAGATCCAGGGTTTGGTTGTCCTAATGAATTCTCTGTATCACTATTTTATAGAGACCCTGAAAAAGAAGAAAATATAGAGATCGCCAGAATAGATAGTAGCCATGGATATGTCCATATCCATAGGTTTTATAGAAGCGATCCTGAAAAAGAAAATATAGATATTGATACTTGGCAAGAAGCCCTGGAATTTTTACGTGATAAATGGAAAATATATACCAAAAGATATTATAGAAACCATATAAAATAACTATACAGTTTTCATAGAATTTTATTGACCTTCTATAGGTTTTGAACTAGGTTCTAACCTAAAGATTTTGTATATACCCGTTGAGAAACTACTGTTAGATAGGCTTATCCCATTTATGGACTTCCTATATGTTTTTAGGCTTATAGAGCCGTCTAGATGGCTTGAGATTTGATTTTCCCATATATCTATTTTATTTCATAAATAATACTCATGTATTTTACGGTTTTCTAAGTTTTATGATATATTTAGAATTGTTTTTTGTTTTTAATTGTATAATATGATTTATTAAGGTAAGATAGAAGATTCTTTTAGATATAATGAAGAAATATATAGAGATATAATCAAGGAAGACTCTCATTTATAGGTTCTATTAATTTTTCTATAATTAAGGACTAATAGAGAATTTAGTATAAAATAAAAATCGAAGTATATCTTTTACAAGACCGAGTAAAAGTCTTGCTAAACATACTTTACCTGTTCTCCCCTTCCCGCTCCTGTCGACCGATCTATATATCGGTAAAACTCAGGAAGACAAAAGGGGATCTCCACATATGATGTTGCAACTTAATCACCATATTTCATTTAAATACCTAAAATATAAAAATCTGACCTAAAATATTCTAAAGAGATTATAAAAACATGTGTGTGCGACTATTTTTCTAAAAGACAAAAATATACTAAATACATACAATCAATAGAAAGAATACGACTTTAAAAAATAATAACAAATTCGATTCTTAATATTAGCATTAACAATACATGGAGTTTATAGAATCCAAATAAAGTTAGAATCAATGTACGTCAAAACATAGAGGGGGCAAAAGCTTGTTTATAATTTCATCTTTTTTGTTGTTTAATTTCTATTTTATATATTTCATATAAAATCGATGTATATC
>JAHENH010000112.1 GCA_018609935.1 Halobacteriales archaeon
TATATTGAGAGGCTAAGTTCATGAAGGTCCCAGGAGCAGTAGCCTGTCCAACCCTCTTATAGAAGTCATCCTTATTCTCGTAGAATGCAGGATCTCCTACGAGAAGAGTTCCTAGTTGAGTGCTAGCTAAATAGTCACTAAAATAGAAGAGCTGCATATTATTTTTAAATGTAGCATCTTCTAGTGACTTTGAGTCTTTTCTAATATTTTTATCTGTATAAGTCTTTATAGTATCATCTAATTCATTGTAGAACTCTTCAAACTCTTCACTCATCTTGTCTTTTATATGCTGCTTAGCCTCCTGAGGATTATCCTTTATATCTTTAGAGAAATCTTCCATGAAAGGAAGAAGCATATATTTATTCTTATTAGAGCTAAAGTTCTTTATATCATATCCATCCAAAGTGGTATCTTCCATTCTGGATTTCTCTTGCATCGCTACACTATATAGCTCATCTACCACATCATCTATATTGTCATACTTCTTGAATTTGACAAAGTAAGCATTAGTTCTATCAGATTGGATGGGAAGCATATAGTAGGAATAATTCCTTCCTCTATTATACCAAGCACTCAACTTAGTCCCCATAAGTGCTTCTCTATTCATACTCTCATAATCCAATTTCTTTGTAAAGAGACTGGATTGGATAGAATCAAGCATTGCAAATTCTAATTCATGAGCTATCTCATCATTATCTCTAAGATATCTAAGCCAAGGAGAATTATAATAGAAAGGATCCTGCATATAATCTTTTACAAAACCTTCTCTTCTATTTGACTTCATTGTATCTACAAAGAGAGAAAGATTATGAGGAGGAAGATGAGTTTGCTTCATTTTATTTTGAGAATCCACAAAACTATCTTCAAAAAGATCATTAGCTCTTAATGCTTTAAGAGATGCAAGCTTAGTAATAATATCATACCCTTTACCCTCAAAAGGATCATTACCTGTCTTATAAGTATTAATGAGGGCTCTAATAGAATTCCCTTCCATTAAAATAGAAGAGATATTGTTTTTAGCTGAAGCTTTCTTAGATCCTATATTCTTAGTAACCCTTCCTTTCTCATAGGCATCATATAGATTATCAGCATCTATATTAATACCCATCTCTCCTAGTATTTCTGATATTCCTTTGAGATCACTTTTATTTAGATCTGTAAGCTTTCTTTTGACCTTATTTATTTCATCATCATATTTATTTAAGAGCTCCTGAGCTTTTTCTGTATTAACTGTCCCATCATTATTCTTGATCTTAGAACTCTCAGCATTGGATTTCCAATCATTGATAATTACATTGGAGATATTATTCTGATTGGAATAAGTAACGACCATCTCCTCCTGATTACTCCTAAATATGCTAAGATGTGGAGAGAAGCTATTATTAAAAGCTGTAAAGAATTGAGACTTTAACATCTCATTCTCTTCAAGTTTATTTATAAGATCATTTATAGCAGGCTTATACTCAGCTAAGTCTTCTAATTTTTGGAATAGATCTTTTTCAAATGGAGTTCCTGAGAGATTTCTCTTTAGATAATTGAAGAGTTCATCAAAATCAACACTCTTTTGTATTCCAAGATCATCAAAACTATCAGGTTCTTTAATAGTGCTGAGGACCCTCTTCATTCTCTGAGAGATAGTATCCTTCCCTGATACAGTGGCTTGATCAACTTGCCATTGCTCTCTCGTATCAATATTCTCTTCAACTACTGAGTAATCTTGAGTTTCTACATTCTCAGCATTAGCTCCTTTATCGAATTTAAATTTTAACCCATAATTCTGAAGATCCCTTACAGCTCTGTAGAAAAGATCTCCTCTTTTAGAAAGATTTCCATTATCATCGAATTGTAGGAAATTGTGAGCCCAATCATCTATCTTAGCATCTATTTCATCTAATTCTGCCTCAGATGCATTACTTTCTTTAAGAGCATTCTTAATATCTTCTCTAGTATCGAAATAGATCTCTTCCCATACTCCTATATAAAGCTCTTCTAATCCTGACGCCTCATCAGTATTCAGAGAATTAATGATATCCGTATCAGACATATCATTATAGAAAGGATATTCCTTTCTAATAGTATCTATATGGTTAAAGAGCTTATCATTAATAGCTTTAGTTCTATTTCTTATCTGAGTCTCATTCATTCCACGGATCTCATTATAAGCAGCTCCTCCTAAATGAGCAGTATCTCTGTGGAAAGGTTCTTTATTAGCATAATATCCCTTATCCATTCGATTGAAAAGCTGTTCTATATAGATCCTACCATTAAATATACTCTTAATATAATTTAAGAGATCTCTAAAGAATTTCTTGATCTTTCCTTTAGCAGAAGTATACTCTGTCATTTTATACTCCTGGAACTCTTCTGCCATCTTCTCCTCATAATAAAGATCCTCTAATTGATCATTAGTGAGTCCTTCATTATGATCATTGAGATTATTTAGATCCTCTTTAGTTGGAGCTTTATATCTTTTCTTAGCCTCTTCTAAGAGATCAGATCTTTCTTTATCACTATTGAAAAGTCTGAATGTAGCATGGAATGCTTCATGATAAGTAGTGCCAGCCTCTGCATTCTCTGCTATATATACAGTTCCATTATGGAACATTCCGAATGCAGCAGTGCCTCCTTTTCTATTTACTTCAATAAGACCTTCTAGTACTTCTCTGGATACATTAGGAAAGTTCTTATCGAACCATTCTAATTCTTGATCCTTATTCCATGTCTTATATCCAGAATATTTGAAAGGATTTTTAGGAGATTCTCTATTTGGATCTTGTCTTTGACTAACATTAATATTACTAGTATTAGCTCCAGGCTTAACTCTACTTCTGGATCTCTTAGGAGTATTGACTTTCTTATTTGAATCAGAAGGACTCTCTTCTGTTTCAGAGGGAAGACTATCTTCTCCTTTAGTCTTAACAGACATAGCAACAGCAGTTCCCCTATCTTCGTCTGTGGGACTTCTAGAACCTTCTGTTTCAGATGGAGAAGGATCTTCTGGAATATTATTGGTCTCTGCTGTTACTTCTCCTGTATTAAATTTAGAGGAATGGGTGAATATAGAGGGTCTTAAATCCGTATAGATCCTTCCCTCTTCTGCTATATTATCATTATAATTTTCTCTATTTATCTTAGATACATCCACCTTAGATGCAAATGTACCTATCTTCTCTTCTATAGATTCAACTGATTCAGATGGATTTATTACAACATCAGGCTTTTCAACTGACTTAGACTCGTTCCTTTCTTCAAAATTTCCTGAGAAAAGTCTCACTTTTCCATCTTGGAAATCTCCATCTACTAACATGAGATTATTAAGAGCTTTAAATGAACTCTTATAATTCTCATTATTTATATTCTTGAGGATAGTTACAGCCTGATCTCTTAGAGACTCGTAAGAGTCTCCTTTCTTTTCTTTTATGAATTGGTGCTGATCATTTAAGTTCCTGATCCTGATCTTAGCAGGAATATTATTCCCATTAGATGCAGGAACTATCATATAAGCTTTCCCCTTCTCAGCATTACGAGTATTAGCCTCATCAGCTAATCCTGCTGTATCAAGCCATACGTTATCCCCTTCAGATCCAGCCCTACCTACTCCTAATATAAAGTCATAGGATCCTTTTCCATCAGGCTTAACAAGGACACTCCTAGGATCTTGTTTTTTATTAACTGTTCTAAATTTTCCTCTTGCTTTATCACTTACTTTAGAACTATAAGATGACTTGAATATCTTTCCTCCTGAAGTATCAGCATTTAATTCATTAAATATAGCTCTACGAAGATTTTTAAGTTTATTAGATCTTCTATAGTCTACACTAGCTTTAGGTCTATATGCTGGAACAACTCCTACTACTCTTCTATTCCCTCCACTATCGTAGCTAACTATCTGGATCAGGAATTCATTAACTAGCTTTTCTCCTTTGAGTTTATTGTGGTAATCATTATTAAATATTTCCCTATCCACTTCAAATTGAATAGTATCACCATTTTGAAGTCCTTGAGGAGAATCTAAATAATCAAAATCTATTTGGGCTATCTGTCCCATTTCACTAGGAACATGATTTCCACTGTCATCTAGTAGAGGCTTAGAATTACCATCTTCATCTCTTACTAATTGATTACTGGAATCTCTTTCCATTTCAATAGCAGGAATACTTTCAGAGAAAGTTCCTCCTTCTAAGAAGTCTTTTTCTACTGGATATTGAGTGGATGGTTGATCAGAATCCTCTAGATCTTCTTCTGAATCAGACTCAGATGGATCTGAA
>JAHENH010000113.1 GCA_018609935.1 Halobacteriales archaeon
AACACGATTAGCTTGATAAGCCATCATATTAAGAGCCCAGTTATCTTCATCATCAGATGCTATACTAGTAAGTATGGAGGCCATCACTGCTGTAGCAATAAGATATGAGGATTCAACTAAATTCCTCATCATATTAGCCTTTTCTCTCTGATTTAACTCATTCCATCTCTTTCTTATCTCAAATTGTCCTTCTTTAAAATCTTTTCTTAAGATATTGAAGAATCTTGCAGCAGTTCTATAATATCCTTCTGTCCAAGCCTCTCCTTCCTCATTATATTGAAGCTTACCGAATCTTCTATTATATCCAGGTCTCATAAATTTCCTGAACATAAGAGCAAGCCTTCCTAATGCATATTGCTGAATAACTGACTTATCAGTATCATTATAGATACCATGCAGTCTCTTATTGATAAAATGTTGCTTTCTCTTGAATCTTCTTATATCCTCTTCAGTTAATGCTTCTCCATTCTCTTCTTCAAACCACATCCTTCCTATATTATTTCCTTTGTCATCTTTAGGAACTACTTTAGTAAGTCCTTCTTCAAATTTAAGCTCATTTCCTTCTACATATGTAGCATCTGTAAGAGATTTAATATTACCGTCCTTATCTTTCACTTGAGCTTCTTGAGCTAAGGCAAAGGAAAGTCTGGTCTGCAGGAAATGCTCACCTGCATGGTTGATAAAAAATAGAGAAGATGTCTTGAACATATGTCCCAGCCAAGTCTTTCTATTTGTATTCATGTTATAAGTATTAGCTTTAAAATCTTGTAGGACATCCATTCTATCCCCCCAAGCTGACATCCAGTCAGTTCTATAATTATCTCCCATTTGAGCCATTGACTTAGGAGCTTCCTTGCTATAAAGCTTAGATGCTTCTCTGAGAGATTTTCTACTGATAAATTCAGATGCTACCGACTCTGTATGAAGCATAGCATTACCGAACCCAATGTTGGCAAAACCAGCATATACGTTAAGAGCTAAGTTATTGATAGCTGTATAGGACCCTAGAGTATCTAAGAATTTAGCTTGATCTATATTACTACCAAAAAGACCTCCTTCATCTAATTTCTTCTCACCATAGACTACCATTTCAAGGTATTTAGAAAGTCTCTGATAAACTTGAGACTCATTACCAGGCTTAGTCTCATAAGATCCTTCGTTCTCTACACCTATAGCTTGCTTAACATTTTTACCTGCTGAAGTTTTCTTAAAGGATTGACCTGCTATTATATCTTTGCCTAATTCAAGCATATCCACATGCTTGTTCATATAATTATTATTATATGCCATAGAAGCAAAGAGAGACATACTTGTAATGATATCTGTAGAGAGATCTCTCTTATTTTCTAGTTCTATAGTATGTTGCCTTGGAACCATCTTATATTCCTTTCCTTCCTCATCGGTGAGTCTATATATACTACCAAAATCCTCTTCTTCCTCAGTCTTAACAAATCCTTCCTTAAATTCAGATCCCATAGTCTTCACTCCCTTATCTTTTAACCTCTCCATCATATCCTTTCTATGCTGAGGAGCTAAGAAATAGGTCTCTTTATCACCCATCTTAAATTTAGGAGGGAGAAGCTTATTATATGCTTCATACATTTCTTTGATCTGATCTATGAATTCCTTCTTATCTTGACTTAATTTCTCATAATCCTTATTCTTATATTTCTCTTTCTTAGGAATAGCAAGATCCCTCACATATTTTTTAGTACCATCATTTTGGGCTATAATATTGTCAGCTAACCAATCATTGAATTCTACCTCAGATAATTCTTCTTTCTTTTTATCAATAAGTTGGCCAGCATTAGGATTAGGATCCTGATTTTCTTCAAACCATTTAGCTGCCTCTCTACCATAATCTTTTTTCACTTGATCTGATAAAGCAGTTAAAAATGTAGTTCTATTAGGAGCTCCTACTTTATTAAAGTACTCCTTCATTCCCTCTTTATTCTTATTAGCCTCATACCATCTGGATACAGCTCTTAGGTCTCCATTTCTTATAGCTTGTGACTCTTTCTTATCTTGGGGAAGACCATATTTTTCATTAAGATCTCCAAAGAATTTCTCCTTAGCTTTCTCGAATTCATGCCAATTCACATCAGAAATAATATTACCTGTAAGCTCACCTTCTGAATCTCTCTCGTAAGAAAAACTGAGGTCTTTAATCCCCTTATCTACAAGATCTTTTTGCATTTTAAGAAGTTTATTCCTCTCCTTTAATGCTTGATCCTGAGCTTTATCTATATCATCTTTAACTGCTTTATCGATTATCTTTAATATATCATTATCAGCCTCCGCCATAGAATCAGCCCATCTTGTCACTATCCCTATATCATCTAAGGGAGTATCAGGATCTAATATACCTTCTACATTGGCTTCTGGATTAGTGGTATATTTCTTAAGATATCCTTTAGAGAATATTTCTCTTCCCACTCTATCATATTCCTGCTTAATAACATCAACTCTATCAGAGAGCTCTTTGATCCAGTCTAAGATCTTTTCTTTTCTCTTCTCATCTATTTGGTCATTAGATCTTAATTCTGATCTCACAGTGCCTATAATACCTTCATAACTCCCTATATAATTCTTAATATCTCTAAGCCTAGAAGCAAGCCTGAACATATCGGGATTCCCACTATTGATCTCCTCTTCTATCTCTTTGAATTTACCCTTCTTCTCCTCTTTATTAGGATTCCTATTACCTACACGTTTACTCCCTATAATATTCTCTGTCTCTTTATTGATCTCTCTTAAAAATCTTATATTTCCTTTGAGATATTCCTCTACATTCTTATCTTCTACTAGATCCTTTAGTAGACTCTCTTCTCTTTCAAAGAATTTCTTAGATCCAACTCCTTTAGCTTTATTGACCTTTATCTTTTTATCAATAGCTTTGATAGATTTATCCAGGGATTTCTCAAAGTCCACTAAAGGCTTATTTTCTTCCTCTGCATTCATCCCCTCATTATCTCCCTGTCTGTAAAATTTGCCCTTTTTTAATATGGATGTATCGAATCCTTCTAATTCTCCTGAGATTATTTTTTCAGCAACTCCACCGAACACTCTATCTATTTCACTTTGTATCTCTTTATCATTTCCTCTTTTAAAGAATGAGAGGAATCTATTCCATATTCTCCTCATAAGACCCACCATCTTATCAGAAGTATCTCCTTTCTCAAATTCTTTTATAATTTTCTCTCCTAGTAATTTCCCTGCTGTCTCCTTAGCTATTTTATCCTCTCTTACATTCCCGTTCTCATCCTGATAGTCTTTATTATTCTTATATTTCTCATATACTTCATTATACTCAGAAGATTCTCTGGCCAGGTCCAACATTCTTTGGACCATCTTATTATCCTTCATCATCTCTATTAAGAAATGAGAAGTCTCTTCAGGAAGGGTCATTTTATCTCTCTTATTCTGAGCTACCTGAATAATATGTCTATAAGTATCAGCTACACCAAGCACTTCATTACCCATTCTATCTTTAAGGGTTTCATGAGCCTCAACTGATACTCCCAACTCTGACATTCTCTTCTTTAAAAATGCATCTAATTCATCATTAGCTTCTTCAGGATCTTTATCAGGAGTTCTATAAGCTTTATCTATAGTTAATTTAACAGCATAGAGTTCCTGTCCTCCCTCTCCTATTCTTTTCACAGGTTCAGCCTGATACTGGCTACCTACAAGCTCATTCTTATTAAGGTCTCTGGCTTTCTCTCTAGCCTTACTGAATTCAGTATAATTAGATCTGGGATAGAATTCTTCTTGAGTGATAGTATCTAGTCTGAGACCTAACTTTAATTCAGCTTTACCTAGTTCACTAAGTTTCTTTGATTTGGTCTTCTCAGTAGTTCCCTTTGTTACAGAGTCAGTTACTAATTGTCCTCCTTTAGGACCATAGTAAAGATGCCACTGACCATAAGCTCTTTCTTCACCAAGGTCTCTTACTAATCTTTTCCACTGATCTGAACTCTTATTTGGACAATATAATGCCATTATGAACAATAATTTTTAAGTATATAACCTACAGTTCTCTCTAGATCTTTTTTCTGCAATATATTTTCTATAGTCTCTCCTGTATCTCTCTCAAACTGATCCAATTCTTCATTTGTTAGCTGCTTATTTGGATCTCCTGATGCTCTGATCACTCCTCTATTTAGACTTATTCTAGATTCAGTATTTCCTATTACTTCCTCTTCTTGAGTAAATGATTCTTTTTGAGTTTCTTCTTCTCCTTTTTCGTTGATAATCTCATTTAGAGCGTCTGCATGTGAATAATAATTTTTTCCTTGATTCATATAAAGTAAGGATTTTCCTGATCTTAGAGATTGATTCAACTCAGAATCAGTATTATTTATTTGATCTAATATCCACTCTCTTTTCTCAGGAAGAGTTTCTGTATATTTTTCTCCTTTCAACCAATCTTTGTAGGTTTTTCCTGCTTCTTCTTTCCTTTGATTTTCTAACATGGAATTATTACCTACAAGAATTAAATCTGGATTTTTAGCAGCTACAGAAGGTGTACCAGTAAACGGATTTCCAAAAGTATATGGTTCTCTGTTATTTACTCTCATTGTATTTATACCCTTCTTACTAAATACTTTTCCATCTTTAAGTTCACTATAAGAGATATACTGAACCTTATTGGATGATGTATCTTGCACATTTTCACCTTCTTCCTTTCTATTTACACTTTCATCTACCTTTTCAATAGATTTTCTTATTTGATCCGTACTCATTTGCTCCATATTATCATTGGGTAGTATATGTACTTCATCCTCAGCTCTTGTCATAGCAGTATAAAGCCATCTGGCATTATTCCATGAAGGAGCTACATAAGATTGATCTATAAATACTTTATTCCATTGAGATCCCTGTGCTTTATGTGCAGTCGAAGCATATCCATAAGTTACTATTCCAGGACCTGACCATCGGATCTTTCCTTTTTTAGTCATATGAGTGAATTTCTCTACATTATAAGACCCTTTTAAACCCTGCTCTACTGATTTAGCAAGTTGAGCTCCATAGAGAGATGCTATAGGAAGATCTTTAGAGAGCAGTATATCTATATTCTCAGTATCAGATTTTCCCTCTTTCTTTACTTCCACATTAGCTTCGACAAAATTAATGGATTTGATATTATTGCCTAAACTTACTTGGACAGTAAATTCATCTCTATGCTCATTTATCTTCTGAACAGTGGCTAACTCAGAGTTATTTATATCTGCATTGGAAGCTCCCATTATTATCTCACCCTCCACTAAAGGATTGTTATCCACCTTATCTCCGAACTTAGCTCTTCTAGCTATGTTGTTGTACTTAACTTTATCCTTGTTAGTAGAAACGATCATTACAGAATCCTCATTATTGGAAATGGATTTCTTGAACTTATCAGATATTCTGTTTCTACTATCCTCTATTATTAGACTATCAGTGTTTTCATTAGGAATGATAGCCTTCTTATTCGTTCTTATAGCTGTTACCGTCTCTAGGAGAGTATTCTTACTCTGTCTCTTCACTTCAGCAAGTTCTGACCTATTTTCATTTGAGAATTCTCTATCTTTCCATTTAAACAGATCAGGATCTTTTCCTACAGGTTCTAACTGGAAGCTATCTCCTACAAAGACTACCTTAGAATCATCAGGAAGATATTCCTTTATATCATTTAGCATATCCTCATCTATCATAGAGGATTCATCTATAAGATATAAAGTATTCCCATCCATCTCATCAGGCTTCCATTCTCCTTTTTCATTAGGCTCTCCATATATTTCAGCATGGATAGTTGAAGGAGAAGGAACTTCACTTATCATCGAGGATAACTTATTGTCCAGCTTATCGGAGAGAACCTTAGCAGCTTTATGAGTTGGAGCTAGTATCTTAGGACTATAACCATTATTAATTCCCTCTTTCAATATATTCTCTGCTACAGTAGTTTTTCCAGTTCCTGCATATCCTGAGAATAGATAGAATTTATCATTACCTTCAATAAATTTCTGAACTTTATTAAGAGCCTCTTTCTGATCTTCTGTATAATCTATAGGCTCTTCTCTCATAGAGAGAATATTTCCATCCCTACCTTTCTTACTAGTCTCTTCTTTTTGTTCCGTATCTTCTTCAGATTCTGCTGCATTTGACATAGGCTCTGTCTCAAGATTCCCCTCATTATAATCAGGAGTTTTTATTTGAGGTTGTTCATCCACTTGAATATTATTCCTAGGGATAACACTTTCTGCTCCTGACCATTCTTTCATATGCCCAGGAATTCCATATTTATGGGTTATAGTATAGACATATCCATTCTCTTCTTCTCTAGCAAAAGTGAATAAGTTTCCATTCTTAGAATCTAATATGAATTTAGAGGTCAATCCTCCTTTCTTTATTACAGTTCTAGGAGTCTTAGCATTCTTCCCATTAACTTTCCCTCTATCTAATACTTCTATATGTTCATCTCCTTCTTTAAATTTAGGAACTAACCTATTATCATCATAATTGTTTCTAAAGAATCTATCTACAAATGGAGAGAAATGATGTCTTCTATATTCTGATATAGTAAAGTCTTTAGCCTGCTGAATCTCTTTATCTAATAGATCTCTTAATCCTTCTTCTCTTTCAAGCTTAGATATAAAAGATACAGGAATTAGATTCCCAAAGCTATTCTTACCGAATTGAAGACCATTCTTAATGAAATTATATTTAACAAGATCTTCTCCTAATTGTTGATATTCTGGAGTATTAAGAAGATGCTCCCAATTCTTAATAATAAGTTCCTGTTCAGATTCACTCAGATTTCCTGTATTAGAGAATATGATCTCTTTAGAGTTCTTAGCACCTGAATACTTAGGATCACTAAATGTTCTTACTTTAAGTCTACTTATAAGAGCATTATTAGAGAGGGCACTATTACTTTCATTGATCTTTCTGATCTGATCAGGAAGCTCATTAAGTACTCTTTGTCTCTCTTCTAAAGGCATATCAAAGAAAGAGTGTCCTGCCATTATATAAGAGAGAGCCTGTTGATGTATTTTATCTACATCATTAGGTCTCATTACTCCATTAAATTCTCTTTCTATTTCCTTCCTAATTCTCCTAAATCCAGGAAGAGACCAAGGATAATACCCTTTCCAACCATTTCCATAATCTGATTCAGACTCAATATATTCGCTAGATATTATTTCCCCATCTTTATTTAGTCCATTAGTAAAAATATTATTTGGCTTAATAATACCTTCATTTATAAAGGCACTTACCATAGATGAATTATCGATAGTTGTGTCAGCATTCTCCCACATATCAAATCCATCAAGCATCACAGTATTGGCTCTATCTATCTTTAATTCATTATCAGCAATAGTAGGTCCAATAGCTCCTGAAGCTGCATCAGCTTTACTTCCCTGTATCATTTCACTCAACTCTGCAGAAGCCTCTCTATAAATAGAGAATGTAGACATCACTTGGAAATTAAGCTCTAAGTTATCCTCTATATTTTTACCTATATTATTCTTTAGTTTAGAGTTCTTTAATTGGAATACTTTAGTCGGCTCATAAGAATTTCTTCTATCTCTTATATCATTCAATACTTCTTCTGCTGCCTCACTAGCATTTATTCCTTGATTCACTTTTTTTACATATTCTTCTACAGCAGGCTGATTGATAAAGTTAATAGCTGTTTCCATTGGATAACCTGCTCTCAAGATAAATGCAGCTACATCAGCAGTTGCAGTATTAAGATTAAGTCCTCCTGCAACAGGCTCTTTTAAGTTGTCAACAGATGCTGCCAGAATAGAGGCTATATTTTTAGAGATCCGTTCACTCCCATCAAATGTAAAAGTTTTATTAAACTGAGGATTATCATACCATTCATTCTCTGATATATCGTCAAATAGGACAGGTATATTAGGACTAAGCTTAGAATATTGAGATAAAGCATGATGGGTGTTATGGTTAGCTGCAATACCTACTAGTTTTGCACCTGTCATTACTCGATCATACATCTCTAGTTGAGTACTAGGTGAGAATATTCCTCTATCTTTTCCACTAGCCTTTTTCTTCCTTATCTCTTTCTCCATCTCTTTGAGATTCTCAAATCCTCCAGGCTCCATTAACTTATTAAATGTAGTGGAATTAGTGAGAATTTCATCGATCATCTCTATCATCCTATTATCTCTCTGCTCCTTACTATTCTCCGAGATACTTTTATTAGTATCATATTTAATAGTATCTATAGTATAAAGCTTCTTAGTTCTTGCAAGCTCTGTATCATTTACCATCTCATGCACTCTCTCTTTGATATTTCTCTCACTAATAGATAGAGTAGATTCTTCAGAGGTCATGATATTTTTAAGAGCATTCTGATCTACTTCAAATCCTTCATCTTTTAGAGCTTTAGTTATATTACCGTAATTCCTCCTCGTCTCAATATTAGGCATTAGAGTGAAGAGTTTATCAATATCAAAGTCATTATCGGTGATAGTGATAAATTCAGAAGGAAGAAGAATTGATTGAGGTGCTCCTTCAGGAAGGAATCCTTTTATCTTTACAGGGACAGATGAATACTTATCCTCATAAGGCATTGCATGAGCAATAGCTCTTCTAGCTTCATCAGAGATCATAGATTCATCTATATTACCTTCTGAATCCACAGGTTTAGCAATACTCTTATATTTCCAAGGAAGATAAGCTTCAAAGTGATCTACACCTATTATCTTTCCATTTTCATCTCTTTTGAATTGGACATTCAGATTATCTCTGAATCCATATGCAGTTTGCTGAACAAGTTGCTCACCATTAATGGTCTGCTGGTTCACTCTATTCTTAAAAATAGAGTTAAGAAGCTGCTCAGTCCTCTTAGAATGGACAGGATTATAAAGCTCTACTCTGAATCTAGGATTACCATTACTATCAGTCTCTATCTCTAGAGCTTTTCTCATCTCATCTCCGAACTCTCTATCTTCTACTTCCTCTAAGAGAGTATCTCTGAGTTTATATATATCATCAAATTGGGATTTGAGTTCCCTGAATGCTTCTCTAACATTCTCAGCTACCAGATCTTCAAATTCACTTCTTATATTCTCAGCTCCTTTAGTGGATTCTGTTTCAATATCAGAGGGAAGATCTGATGTTATAATTCTTCTTATCTGACTGTTAAATGTTATCTCTTCTCCTTCACCATGGACAGGCACTTCATTTTGAATTCTAAGTGTCTTATTAGGAATATTATGGATCTGAGGCTCTACATTATTATCTATATCCTCTAATGAATGGACATTATATAGTCCTTGCTTAACTGCTGATTCAAAATGGAGAGCATGGATATTTTTATTTTCCATCCACTTCAACATCTTATCAAGCTTACTATCCTCTCCATTAATCTTAGCAAGTTGAGGAAGTAATACTGCCTCAGAGTTTTTATGCTGAAATGGAACTTTTCTATGATTATTACTTCCCTCTATTTTTTCAAATCCCGTATTAAATGGTTTAAGGGTTTGGAATATAAGATCTATATCAGCCTCTAGAGCTTCTCCTCTTTTAGCTCTATTATAGGCATTCTCCATCCTTTCATTCCATCTCCCGAATCCTACCATCATTCTCTTATATTCATCAAGAGTGATAAAGCTCTGAGCATCTGTCTCATTAACTTTTTCATCCACTCCAAATGCTTTAGCTACATCTTCAGCATAATCTCTAGAGAATCCATTATTAATAAGTCCTTCTTTCACTTCCTCATATATACTCTCTTCCCCACCTAACT
>JAHENH010000114.1 GCA_018609935.1 Halobacteriales archaeon
AACACTTTTTATTTTAGTTTTTTATGAAATTTTTTCTATTTGTCTATTAATCGAAGTTCCAGTTATTTTTGCCCTTATTTTACTTCCATCTTTTATGTCTATTATCACTGTGTTATTACATCTTGAAAATCAATTTTTTGGTAGATTTATTTTATAGATGTCTTTTAATTTTCCATTTGAAAGTTTGTTTTTCGGTAGTTTCTTTTTTTATGTTTTTTCCTGTACTGGTTATTACAGTTTTAGTCGGTCTAGCTGTCCATCGTGTTTTCGCATTATATCTTATTTTTGTCTTTCCTTTGTTTTTTATTCCATCAATTCAGTTAAAATTGAACGATATATAATTTTCTCCAACATTTAATTTTCATCTCTATTTCAGTTTTAGTTAGATCCAAGTTATCTTTTATATCTACAACTGGATCCGTTAAATTATATATACCTTACTGTTCTATTTTTTGGCCTTAATTATACCTTTAGGAGATAATCTTCCATTTAAGGAGTGTTTTACCCTATTTTATATCTATCTTTTTTGAATTAATTATTTTTCTTATTCCATCTCCATTACTCTGTATATCCTCAAGGAGTATTTTCATATCATCTATATTTATCTTATTATTAAATTGGATTATAGAACGAAGGTATCTGCTTTTTCTAGATATATTTACTGGTTACAGGTTTGATGTAATAATATTTATCTGGTTATTGGATACTATCTCTGTTCCTGTGGGTGTTATATATATTGCATTTTTTTGGTGATCCATGAATTTTTATTTTTTGTTAGTTACAGAAATAATTATCGGTGTGCTGCTTTTTTTATCTTTGGTATATCTAATATGTTTATTTGGTGTTTTCACTTTGATAGGTTATTTATTTTATACAAAACATATTGATCTGGTATGTCTGTTATATCTGTTGGATATATTTTTATTCTAATACCTGAAACTAGAAGACCCATAATCATCAAAAATTATACCCAATAATGAAACAATAGAACTCTCAACATCCCCATTATTATTGTTTTTATTATCTTTTTTGTTTTCAGTATTATTCTCTCCATCATTAAAAACTAAAAATCTATCGTTATCTCCACCTATATCGTCAAAATTATAATTCTAAAATTAATTTCTGTCAAATAATCCATCTTCTCTGTTTTCTATATTTCTATCGCTATCTTTGTGTGGGTTGTGAAGTGGGGGTATATGGGGACCTTGTTACAATTGTTAATGTATCTATAAGTTTCATACCATGTACGGTGGTTTGGTTTGGGGTTTACTGTCTTATCAACAAAAGCAAACCCTAAAATGCCAACATGGGCTTATAATACGTGGACAAGGGTTGAAAGTACATATATGGTAACCCAAATTCCCCGTGGGTGGATGGTGTAGTGGCCGTGTAGCCCCAGACGTGTGTTGAATAAGAGCGTATTGACTCTAGCCTTCCGCAGAAGCCCCGTCGTCTACGGTGGGGAGAAGCCACATATTGTCCAAGGGCCTTCATTATATACTTTTATACTATCATTTATCTCTGTTATATCTTTTTTAGTCTGTGATCCAACAGATATAACTGATATAACTAATATCAAAGATATCGCTATCATTCAAAAACCAAAAAATTAATTTCTTATTTTTATTAAACCTTATTCTATAAAATAAAGAGAGTTTATACTGTTCCTTTATTTCTTCAGGATCAATCTCTTCTATCTAACAACTATTTTTAGGACACTTAGTACCAATAACTATTTTATCTCTAAAACCATCATAATAATCACTAAAGTTTGGATAAGCCTCCAAACCCTAAGTAAAACAATTTGGACAAACGATATTGTCCCTGTTCAAGTCCTTAATATTTGATAAGTTAGGTAATACATCTTCAGATTCTGACATTCTATATAGGTTCTAAACAAAAACTCAAAAACACAGAAACTCCAGATAATAAAATAATCAGAAACAAAAACACAAAAAATTATAAAAAATAATAAAATAGAAATATAATTTAGGATTTCCAATTGAATAAAAACCACATAATTATTTGACTTCAAAAATTAGATTAGAATACAGAAATTAAAAAAGAAAGCAATAATCTAAAAAGGTTTTCGTTACACTTAAAAAATAAATCTTATAGTAAAAATGTGTTTTTCTAGAGAATATCTTATCTATTGTGAGTATAATTAACATTGATATAAAATTAAATTAAAAATGTTTATGTAAGTTTTTTTTTTAAAATCTTATATATTTTCATATTTTTCTACTAAAAATTATATGTCAGACGTGTATCTGACTAAGGTTTTTTTATAAATATTGATTATTTTATGCAATGACAAAAAATACAAAAACTCTAAAATGTAAAAAAAAGAAAAATATAAGAGAAATATTAGAAAAACATAATATAGAATATTTAGATATTGACCAAGATACATTGGTAGCTATAACGCTTAATTCTGTATACAAGATAGAAAACGATAAAAACAATATACATATAAAAATAATGGATAGAGAACAAAAGAAGGAAAAAATTGATCAATTTTTGTCCTTACTTAAGTCAGCTTCCTAGATATTTTCTATAAATATTGTTTAAAGTTTACTATTAAATATTAAGTGTGTATAAAATTTTATAACAACACTAAATATTTTTTAACCTAAAGCTTATATGTATAGAAGATAACTTTAATTGTGATTGAGATATTCTATCTTGGCTTAATGGGTATAATAACTATTTGTGGATATTTTCTACTTAAAAAAACAAGAAGTAAAGAATATTAAACCCAAATAAAAATAAAAAAATACAAAGTAGACTTTAAAATATAATATTAGTTTTAACTGGCAAATAATAATAAAAACCATTGAGATATTATTTTAAAATCTATAGAATATTTCAAATATAATATATGATAAAATCTTTCTTTATGTTCTGTTTAACCTATAAAGAAATTTTATTTTTTTAATTTCTGTGAATTCAAATCTAATATTACCAAAAAAGAAGAAATCTTTCAAAACAAAATAAACCGCAAAACATAATAGTTTTGCTAGTTAATAAATCCTCTAAAAATATAATATC
>JAHENH010000115.1 GCA_018609935.1 Halobacteriales archaeon
ATAAGACCCTTTTCCTTTAGGTGGGGGATATAATGGACTTTCTTATATTTATGTTTTTGTAGGGTTGTAGTGTTGGTTATCCGAAAGAAGCCAATTGTAGGCTCTAATTGGACATACAACAAAAACACCTTGTGTACGGCAGGGACTGTCGGAACCTAAACCCTCGGAGAGTGAGGGCCTCTGTACGTATAAGTCCCCTCATTGAACAGGGAAGCCCCTGACCTTTGGGTAGGAATAGTTCACGTTCTTTACTTTAGGATTGTTAAATATATTAATATGGAGATAGATGTGTTGATACCTTCATCTTTATTTTCTGAGACTAATGACCAGAAAATAAAGACATATAAAGCTGGTATGGTGGCTAGATCTTTGGCAGTATTTAGATGTAATAATATATTTATATATGATGATAGGCCGGATAACTCTGAACAGATTTCTATATTGTTGAAATATGTAGCTACTCCTCCTTATCTTAGAAAAATTCTTTTTGATAAGCGAAGTGAGCTTAGACATGCAGGTGTAATGCCTCCTTTGAGGATTTCTTCTCATGCTATAACTGAAAATGATACCTATCGTGAGGGAGTTGTAAAAAAGATAGATGAAGATGTGGTATGGGTTGAGTGTGGACTTGAGAGGTTAGTAGCTATACGGATTAATGAAGATAAAGAAATAACCGAGGGGGATAGATTATCTTTAGAAGTTAAGAAAAATCCTTTACGTGCAACTATAGTGGATGATCCTCCCGGATATTGGGGATATAAAGTGGATTCAGGTTCTATGTTAGAATGGATTGATGGGTTTAACGGAACTATAATTGGTACATCTAAGAAAGGAGAAAGAGTTGGTGTGGATCTAATGTTAGATGATATATGTCTAGATAATATAGGTTTAGTTTTTGGGTCTCCTGAACGTGGAATACATAAAATACTTGATGACTATTATGGATATAGTATTAAAGAAGTGGATTTTGATTATGTACTTAACACTATACCAAGACAGGGATCTGAAACAGTACGTACAGAAGAGGCTTTGTTAGCTACTTTGTCTTTGTTTAATATACTAAAAAAATAAAATAAAGAGAAAATAAAATATAGGAAGATATTAGTTATCAAGAACTAGAATTAATTCTTTTTTGTAGACAAAAGAGAAAGCAGAAAGGAAAAGAAGAAGGAAATGGATATTATAGTAAAGACAAAGAATGCCTAAATCTTCAATACCCAAGAAAGGATCTAGAGGATTCAGACCGCGTAGTAAAGCGGAAAGTGAAGTTCCACGTGTCCGATCTTGGCCTTATGATAGGGAAGAAGGGTTGTTGGGTTTTGCAGGATATAAAGCAGGAATGACACATGTTATACTTGATGAAGGTGAAAGTATCCCCGTAACTATACTGGAAACTCCTCCAGTCAAAATTGCTGGGTTACGAGCTTACCGAGAAACTCCGTATGGTACAAGGCCTGTTGAAGAGATATGGAGTGAAAACCAACATGAGGATCTAAGTAGGTCTATAAATATACCTGAAAATAGTGCAGGAGATATAGATAAACTACTGGAGATAGAGGAAATAGATGAGATTAGAGCAATAACACATACTATCCCTAGGGGAGCTAGTATACCAAAGAAAAAACCTGATATAATGGAGATACCTTTTGGTATTTCAAATGGGCTGCAAATTGAGACTGCTATTGATTATCTGGGAAAGGAAATAAAACCTGAAGACGCTCACAGTATTGGAAACTATATAGATGTATCCGCAATAACAAAAGGGAAAGGAACCCAGGGGCCTGTAAAACGTTGGGGAACAAAGCTTAGGAAAAGAAAACATAAAAGACAGGGTTATAAACGGAGAATAGGAGTACTTGGTCCTTGGAATCCTTCTAGGGTTCTTTCTACAGTTCCACAACAAGGACAAACAGGATATGAACAGAGAACAGAGGAAAATAAATTATTAATAGCTACAGGGGAAGATGGTGAGAATGTCACGCCAGACGGAGGATTTGTAAATTATGGGGAAGTTTCCTCGTATATGATGATTAAGGGTAGTGTTCCCGGCCCTGAAAAAAGACTTGTAAGAACCAGAAAAGCAATAAGGCCTAAAGGTAAAGAAGAACCTGAAGTAGTATATATTAGTACTGAAAGTAAACAATGAAAACTAAACTATATACAACTGAAGGAGATGAAGGAGAAGAGATTGATCTACCAGAAGTGTTTGAGTATACATATAGACCTGATCTTATACGTAGGGCTTTCTTATCATCCCAGGCAAACGAAAAACAGCCATATGGTACAGATTCAGAATCAGGATTAGATACAAGTGCAGAATCTTGGGGAGCAGGTAGAGGGGTTGCACAAATACCTAGGTTAAAAAACAGTGATAGAGCTGCTAGGGTACCACAAGCTACTGGAGGAAGAAGAGCACATCCTCCTAAACCTGAAAAGGATCTTGGAGAAAAAATAAACAAAAAAGAAAAAGACAAAGCTTTGAAGAGTGCAATATCATCTACGCTGGATGAAGAATTAGTTCAAAATAGAGGTCATGTCTTTGAATCTGATCTACCCATAGTATTAGATTCTGAATTTGAAGAACTACAAAAAACTAAGGAAGTAGTAAACATATTAAAAGAATTAGGTTTACATGGTGATATAGAAAGATCAGATGAAGGAAGAAAAATACGGTCAGGTAAAGGAAAAATGAGGGGTAGAAAGTATAGACAGCCTACTAGTATACTTTTTGTTACTAGTGATGAGTTTAGAGCTGCACGAAATCTTCCCGGGGCTGATGTAATAAAAGTGGATAACTTAGGTGTGAAACATCTAGCTCCTGGAGGAGTTCCTGGAAGACTTACTGTTTGGACAGAATCTTCTGTTAAATATTTAGAAGAAAAATGGTCATAAAAAAGCCACATATTACAGAAAAGGCGATGGATCTGATGGATTTTGAAAATAAACTACAGTTTATAGTAGAAGATAAAGCTACAAAAAAAGAGATAAAACAAGAAGTCGAGGACCAATGGGGAGAAGAAGTTGAATTGGTAAATACGATGATAACTCCTAGTGGAGAGAAAAAAGCTACAGTTAAATTTAAGGAAGAAGGAATATCAGACGATATAGCTTCAAGGATGGGTATGTTCTAAAATTTTTCTTAGACTCAATCTCAGACTTATTTTATTTTTTTAAAGGTATAATATCCATAAAAAATAAAGTTTCCAGATAAGTACTAAATATTTTACGGGTTTTAGTATAACTCAGTATAAGGAAAAACCACAAACTTTAGTTGCTGATAGGATTTTGGAATAGAAAATTGACAAATTATATTGTTAATTTATTCTTTATAGAAATATAGGAGAATACACCCGACTTTAGGCGGGTGAGGATGTCAATTCTTTACTGTGTTGTTTCGGAGTTAAAGAGTAAAGTGCTCTTTTTTATCTGTAGGCGATGTTAGGCTTGAAGTTCCTTTTATAAGCTGCATTGAGATAAAGAGGGATATAAAAGAAAGTTCTTATTTGTTGAATTTCTTAAAAGATTTAATGGGAAGAAAATTAAGACAGCAGAGTGCTGGTAAAGGATCTTCTACGTATAGGGCTCCAAGTCATAGATATAAGGGTAGCCCAAAACAAAAGGTCGAGGGAGATGATACTGTAGTGGGTGAAGTAGTTGAAATAAAGCATGATCCTGCACGTACTTCTCCTGTAGCTAGAGTTCGTTATGAGGATGGTGATGAACGTTTGGTTTTGGTTCCTGAAGGTATAGCTGTTGGGGATGAAATTGAAGCGGGTGTTTCAGCTTCTATCGAGGTTGGTAATTCATTACCTTTAGCTGAAATACCTGAAGGGATTCCAATATATAATATAGAAATTGATCCAGGTGATGGGGGTAAGATTGCTAGGGCTTCTGGTACAAGTGCAATTTTGGTAACTCATGAAAGAGGTAGTACGATTCTTCAACTTCCTAGTGGAGAGGTTAAAGAATTTAATCCTAGCTGTACTGCTACTATTGGTGTTGTAGCAGGAGGTGGAAGGGTCGAAAAATCCTTTGGAAAAGCGGGTAAAAAATATCATAAAAGGAAGTCACGTGGAGGTAAATATCCTAAAGTTAGAGGGGTAGCTATGAATGCAGTAGACCATCCTTTTGGTGGTAGTGGAAGACAACATCCTGGACGTCCTAAATCTGTAAAAGGTTCCTCCCCTTCTGGACAAAAAGTAGGAGATATAAAGAGTAGAAGAACTGGTAGATAACAACAATCTGTTTTCTATAAAGCTTAAAAATTTATTTTTTCTAATTATGATAGAGCTAAGTGATGTTGAAGAAGCTTATTCACTTTTAGAAGGAACTGTGAAACATACTCCGTTAAGATATTCTAGTTTTTTTAGTAAGCAGACAGATGCTGATGTATATTTAAAACTTGAAAATCTTCAACGTACTGGAGCATTCAAGATTAGGGGAGCATATAATAAAATAAAGAATCTTGATAATAAAAAGGGAGTAGTTGCGGCAAGTGCAGGTAATCATGCTCAAGGAGTTGCATTAGCCGCTTCCGAAGCAAATGTAGATGCTAAAGTGGTGATGCCTAAAGGAGCACCTATATCCAAGATTGAAGCAACAAGGGCATATGGAGCTGATGTGGAATTATATGGAATTGACTATGATGAAGCCCAGGAAAGAGCAGTAGAGATACAAAAACAGGAAAATAGAGAACTTATACATCCATTTGATGATCCTTTTGTCCAAGCTGGTCAAGGAACTATAGGTCTTGAAGTTTTAGAAGAAATATCTCCTGATTGTGTTATAGTACCAATAGGTGGTGGCGGTCTTATTTCTGGTATAGCTACGGCGATAAAAGAAAAAAAACCTGATACTGAAATAGTGGGGGTAGAAGCAGAGGGAGCTGCTAGTGTATTAAAAAGCTTAGAATATGGTGAAATATTTGAACGAGACTCTGTTTCAACTATTAGTGATGGAATAGCAACTAGAAAAATTGCAAGATCTACCTTAGAAATAATAAAACAAAGGACAGATGATATATTAGAAGTAACTGATGATAAGACATCTGATGCTATATTGCATCTTTTAGAACGTGAAAAAACAGTAGCTGAAGGGGCTGGTGCTGTTTCAGTAGCTGCACTAGATCGATTAAATATAGATAAGGAAGATACTGTTGTATGTATTCTCTCTGGGGGAAATATTGATTCTAACGTATTGTCACAGGTTATAAATAGAGGACTTATGAATGCTGGCAGATATCTTAAATTTAAAACTGTACTGAAAGATAAACCTGGATCCCTTGCTGAAATATCTAGATTAATCTCAGAAGAGGATTCAAATATATATGCGATACACCATGATAGAATGGCTAAAAATGTAGCAGTAAATGCTGCAGAAGTTGAATTTCACTTAGAAACTAGAAATAGAAAACATGCAAATGAAATAGTAAGAAAATTAGAGAAAGCACAATATGAAATAGAAGTTATAACTTAAGGAAAATATATTATATTTTTTGTTGAAAACTTTTATTTTATATCGTTTCATCTATATTTGCGTGAAAAAGATTATTTCTAGTTCTCAAGCACCTGAGGCTGTAGGGGCTTATTCTCAAGCGATACTTAGCGAAGACTTTGTTTTTTTGTCGGGTCAAATACCATTAACTCCTGAAGGTGTTATGGTTGATGGAAGTATCGGCCAAAAGACTGAAAGGTGTCTGAAAAATATAAAAGCTATTTTGGATGAAATAAATTTAGGCATAGAAAATATAGTAAAGGTTACTGTTTATCTGGATGATATAGAAGATTTTGAAGAAATGAATTCTGTTTATTCTGATTTCTTTGATGGTGAAGATCCACCAGCTAGAAGTGCTGTAGAGGTTGGTAAAATACCTAAAGATGCTGGAATTGAAATAGAAGCTATAGCTGCACCAGATTAATTACAGAAGTGGAGGAGAAAGCCCCGTGCTTCAGGGCGAGGAGGATGTCAATAAAATCTTAGTTAATAATATAGTTAGGTTTAGAGTTTTTCTTTAATATATGGATGATTCTATAGTTAAACAAAATCTTAAAAAAGGAGCTTGGGAGGAAGGACTAGAAAAATGGAAGGAAGAAATAGACAATAAGGATTTGGAGTTAGTTAGAAAGTTAGATCTTTTAGAAGAATTTGAGTTTTTCTGGGATGAAAATGTAGATCGAGTTGGATATGAAGCACCTTCTATACCTAGTGATTGGAAAGCAAAGGAATATAGTGATTTAGTTGAGAGTTGGGCTCAAGTATCAAGAATAAATGTTGGGCTTAATGAGCTTGGAAGTATAGTGAGAGAAATCTTAGAAGAAAAATATTTAGACGTATAAGTTTTATATATCTATTTTTTCTATCTCAGATGCTAGATTAATATCTCTGTCTGTTATTCCATCTACATCATGTGATTTAAGTGTTATTTCTACTTCTTGGAATCCTACAAGCATATCTGGATGGTGGTTTTCTTTTTCTGCCATCTTTGCTATTTCATTTACTAAATCTATTCCATCCATATATTCTTCAAAATCATATTTTTTTCTTATTTTTTCGCCGTCATAGCTCCATCCTTCCAAGGGTTTTAGTTCTTCATTTATTTGTTTCTCTGTAAGTTTTCCCATGTCTAGTTTGTAATATGATATATATGTCCTTATTTTTGGTGGAGTAACTTTTTAGGGATATATTGTGTGTGTAATAGATATAAAACCATATTGTTGATTTCTTTGATATTTCTGGCGTAACTCTTTTCAGCTATCACATATTATGTGTA
>JAHENH010000116.1 GCA_018609935.1 Halobacteriales archaeon
AATATGATTTCATGGAAAATCCTGATTATAAGACAGAAGAGGATGCTCCTACTTCTGAAGCTGAATCAGGAGAACCTGAGTGGTAATCTAGTATAATAGGAGAGGGGATTCTTTCCCCTCTCCTTTATATTTATCTCTATGTATGGAAAGAAAACTATTTATGAGAAGATCTTTGAGAAGCTAGATGAAATAGATATTTTTAGTCACTATATAGATGAATTTGAGGAGATAGGAAAAGCTTTTTGTTCTGAAGTGAGAGAGGATAACAATCCTTCTTGTGCAGTTCATATTATAGATGATCTCACTTTCTATAAGGATTTTGCTACAGGAGAAGTATTCAATTCTATATCCTACGTAGCCAGAAAGTATGGAACAACTTATAACGAAGCTATAGAGATTATCTATAATGATCTGATACTAGGAGTGGATTCTCCTAAGGAAGCTATTAAGAAAAGACCTAAACTTTCTTCTGAGAGGAAAATAATATCTATTCAATCGAGACTATGGAATAACACTTCAGATAAAGAATATTGGTCTCCTTATCATCTTACGATCCCCACTCTAAATTACTTCAATGTAATCCCTATTAATCTATTTAAGATAGGAAGTAAAGTATTGAAGGGGAAGCATCCTATGTATGCATTTAAATTCGATAGAGGCGTTTATAAGATCTTAAAGCCTTATGATGATTTTAAATGGATAACTAATGCAGGGACTCAATATTATCAAGGATACGATCAACTGCCTTGGGTGGGAGAACATCTCATTATCACTTCATCCATGAAGGATGTGATGGTCCTCTACGTTCTTGGATATTCAGCGATAGCTCCTCAGAGTGAGACTCAAAAGATCGATCATGATTTCTTAAGAACACTAAAACATCGTTTTAATAATATCAGTCTCCTATTTGACAATGATGATACAGGAGTGAAATTCTCTAGAATACATTATGAAGAACATGGAATTCCGTATAGCTTCATAGAAGGATATAAAGATCCTTCTGAATTCATTAAGAATGAAGGATATCAAAAAACAAAGGAATATATAGATGGAATCTTTAAATATTGATCTAGCCAAAGTAAATGAAAAATTAACTAGAGTTGAAATAAGAGTAACATATAAAGGAGGAAGAGATTCTCTGAGTTATTATAAAGCCTATTCTGAACATCCTTTAAGATCTCCTTCTAGCTTAAAGCTCCTAAAAGAACTTGTATCAGATTCTGAAACGAGATCTAAACGAATACAATTTAAGATAAATAGGACAGGAGAAAAGATAGGAGTTATATTTCATAAAGATCTTCTTCTAAATAGAGAAGTGTATCCATCCTTTCAAGAAGGAGATGTAAAGGTTATCAATAGAACTCTCATTCAAGTGAAGAAATTCTTGGATACTGATTTTGATAAGATCTCTTACTTTGAATTTCCTATCAAGCGAGAAATTTTAAAAATATTCGATAATGTCTAGATTTAAAAATCCCTATGAAGGAAACAATTTTACTTACTATTCCAACTATATATTGAAAGAGCCTTCTACATTGGCTCCTTTCATAAGATCTTTTCTCTATCAAGGAAGTCATGATGATGATATTCTCTTCAATACACTTCCCAATGTATTTGTAACTCAAATTATAGTTGATTATGTCACACTAGAAGAAGAGATTCTATTAGAACTTCCTAGTAATGTTGAGAGAATTGCTATTGAAAATGATGTTGAAGCTCTAGAAGCTAAGAATTCACAAAGAAAGCTAAACAATTATATCACAGATGTAATATATTACAGCAGAATTCTCCCCTTCATTATTCCTAAGAACAATACTGGAGTAATGAAGAAATTAGGTTCAGATGAATTGAGAGATCTTAACTATATAACAACCTACAATGCTTCCCATACTAAAGAGTTTACTTAAACCAGGAATTAATATGAATGTGGACAGTATTAACATGAGAGATGATTGGAAGTGTGCTCTAAGACCTTTTTTAAAGTCAGAGAAGATGGAGGATATTATCAGATATATCAACAAAAGATCCAGAGAAGCAAAAGTGATCCCTTCTTCTGATAAGGTCTTTAATACTTTCAATATCTGTCCTTTCAGAGATTTAAAGGTCGTAATACTCGGACAAGATCCTTATCCAAATGAACAAGATGCATGTGGATCAGCCTTTAAATCCGGAAGTGAGCTTCATACTCCATCATCTCTCAGAAATATCCTCAATGAAGTTGAAAGAGATACAAATAAACTTCTAATTGATGAGGATATAACAAGATGGGAAGAACAGGGAGTTCTTCTGCTTAACACTTCACTTACTACTGAAGAAAAGAATCCTGGAGCACATAAAGGTGTATGGGATCCTTTTATTCATAAAGTATTTGAAGTGATCAATCACTACCACTCTGGAATTATATTTATGTTGTGGGGAAATCACGCTAAATCCTATAAGCCTTATATAAGTTCCCACCAGTATATCCTTGAGTCCACTCATCCTTCTCCTCTATCCTTTAAGAAAGGAAATAATCCTTTTGATGGATGCTCTCATTTTACAAAAGCAAATGAGATCATAAGGAGAATGAACGGAACTCAGTTTGAAATAGAGTGGTAATTATTATATTTGCATACTATGCAAATATTCATACCTGGGAATGTTCCCTCTTCTAAGAATTCTAAGATAAAATCAAGTAAGGGGATATTCCATTCAAAAACGGTTCGGAAATATTTATCGTCTTTAGGGATCAAACACTTCTCAACATCCAAGAAAGAAGTGGAGTCCCTAAAGACTCGGACCAATTTATTCTTAGATAATACCAATAAGTTAACTAATAAATTAAAAGAAATGGATCCTCCTCATAAATTAGGATTCCATTTTGTTAGAAAAGACAAACGAAGTTTTGATTTTCATAATATGGTCCAGATCATAGCTGATCTTTTAGTAGCGCATGATGTTATAGAAGATGATGATATGGATCATTTTATTCCAGTACCTTATAAAATAAATGGAAATTATTATTCGATAGACAAGGAGGATCCCGGAGTATATATAAAATTATATAAATGAAATATACAGAAGGGTTCAAAAGAAGAGTCCTAGAAGTTTTTAGATATAGAAAAGATCTAAAGACAATACTTAGAGCTATAGAAGATCATGATAATGATCAAGTGAGGATGTGTCTTGAAGATGCAATAGAGGATAAAAGTCTATTCTATTCAAGTCATACTAGGAGAGATGGTAGTCCTAAAGTACATCATCTCAAGAAAAAGACTTATAAAGAAAGAAAGGATCTATATGATGAGTTCATGATAAAGTATGATAGAGAACTCACATCAAGAAGATATAGATCTGGAGATAAATTGCTCTATGACAGAACAAGAATACAGAGAAACTGATAGAATATCTCAGAGTTATCTTACACTTCTGGACAAACATCCGAATCTAGCTAAAAGATATCTAGATGGAGAGCATGTAATAGGAGATAGTGAGGAATTGAAGATAGGAAGTGGAGTGGATGCTCTTGTTACAAAAGGAGAGGATGATTTTAAGGAAGAATTCGAAGTTATCTCTGAGAGAGACAAGCCAACAGGAAATATCCTGAACCTCACAAAAAAGATCTACCTAGATAAAGAAGATTCTTCTCTAGATGAGAAGATCTCATATTATTATGATAAACTAGATCTTAGAGAGGGACTTGAGAAAGTTAAGAATAAATTCTATCATAAAGGAGGAGAACTATATCTTAAGAAACTTCAAAGTGGTAAGCATATTATTACTCCTGAACAGGAGATGAATATTAGAGACATCGTAGAATCTCTAAAGACCAACAGATTTACCAAGAAGTATCTTAAGAATAAGAATCTCCAATATCAAGTTCCTCTTTTCTTTGAAATAGGAGGCCACCCTTGCAAAGGACTTATTGATATGCTCATTATCGATGAAGATAGCAAGCTTATCATTCCTATCGATCTAAAAGTGACCTCCTATTCACTTGCCTCTTTTGATAAAGCTATCTTTCAAAAGAGATATGACCTCCAAGCTGATATGTATAAAGAGGGGCTCAGACAGAATTATTCTGAGCTTGAATATACAATAACTCCATTTAAGTTCATTGTTGAGAATATGAACTTTCCTGGAACTCCTCTTATATATAAATATCAGAACAGAGGATTATCGGAGAGGTCTTATGATGGAAAAGTCTATAAAGGGCCTCTACAACTCCTAGAAGAGAATGAATATCATAGAAAATATGATGTGTGGGACTATAAAAGAGATGTGCTAGAGATGAATGGTGAAATTAAAGTGTAGAGAATGGAATTAGGAGAATATTCAGAGTTAAAGAGTATAAATAATCCTTGGACAAAGACTTTCATTTATGCTCTTCCCATGCTGGATTCCCATAGATCTAAGTTCGTAAATATTCAGAACTGTTTTCTTAGAAATGTGGATTATCCAGAGTACTTGGACCATCTTTTTCCTGTATTTAAAGAAGAAGAGAAACAAGCCTATCAGAGGATGCTTGATAAATACAGAAAAAAAGAATACTATGTATTTGATTATAAATTAGATAAAGTTCACAGAACATTTTGCTTTACAATACCTGGTCAATATCAATATGAATTTGATAAATTTAAGGATTCTAGATATTCTGAATTTACAGATGAATATAAAGATAGGATCCTAAGTTTCCATGACAAGAGGTACAAATCAGATGTAGCAAAATATCTCTGGAGAGACGAATCCAAGTTCAAACAAAGGGAAGAGGATTTAAATGTTAGTATTCCTAGAGAGAATGAGATCATTTCAGTTCTCAATCCTCAGAAGGAGACTTTAACTCATGATCTAAAAATCAATTATGAATATAAAAAGCAGACATAACTTCCCTAAAGAAGAAAGGCTCTCACAAGAATATATAGAAAGTGTGAGAAATGATCCTTCTTCAGATATGGGATATATCCTCAAGAAATATCATGATGCTCTCAATGAAGCTGAGAATCAAATAAAAGATCTCCAAAAAGAAAAGGAACAGTTAGAGAGACATCTTGATGATCTTAATAATGCTCTTTCGAGTGTAGAAAGAGCCTAAATACTAGGACTCCCAGATCTGATTTTTCATGGTTTTGATCAGATGTAAGATAGATCGTATCTATTCTGGGAGCTAATCAAATTCAATAATTATGAAAGTACAGATAGGCATTGCAAGTCCTACAGATATATTCTTAGGAATTGCTATAAATGAAGGAGGAGATGAAGATGGAGATTTTATTGGACTCTTTATTGGATTTCTTTTCTTCCATCTTGAATTTCTCTATTACAAATAATGCTACAAGCAATTCTTTTGGATATATTATTTCAAACTTTTCTGCTTTCTTTCTTATGGATGCACAGGAAAGAAAGATGAGAAAAAAGGTAAGAAGAGAAAGTAAAAATAAAGTTGTATGATCAATTCAATATTCTTATTTTTGTCCTGTATACTTATGTCTCTTTTTGGAGACCTAAGTATAAAAGAACTTATTGAGAGAAGGGACTTAACACTTCATACTTTATTTAATATTCTCTCAAACATTCTATTTTTTATTTCTCTTATATTAATCCTTTCTCTATTGTCTTCAGAGAAATGGATCTATATAATTTCAGCTCCTCTTGGATTTGGAGTTGGAAAATTGATCTATAAATATTTTATAAAATAAGTGAATATGAAAGGAATAAGAAAACAAATGGAGGAAAGTAATAATGGAAATTATTATACTGGCTTCAGTATAGAAGAGTTAAGAGATACACTTTTAGAACTTAGTAAAAATCATTATCCAGATAATAATAGAGAATTTATAGTATATAAACCTTTTACTGATATAGAAACTGGAATAATTTTCCTAGGTAAAATTTCTTCTCAAGAACTTTTAAATCTAAAAGAAGGCAACTCACCAAATAAATTAGGTCCTATTATATATTATAAAGGAAGAGGATTCTTTTGGATTAGACTAGGAAAATTTGGATTCTCTATCAAAAAAGGAGAACCTCAGAGACTAGTAGATCCTTTTAAGCTGTTCGGGTATAATATAGTATTTATAAATTATAGAAAATATGAGTAAAGTAGTAGTATCAGGAAGTAGAGATTGGGAAGATGAACAAAGAGTTAGAGATGAATTAGATTTCTATATTAATAAAGAAAAAGATGAGATCTTAGTAGGGGATCAAAGAGGAGTAGATAGAATGACTAAAAATTGGGCTTATGAAAATGGAATAAAATATCATACCTACGAAGCTGAGTGGAATAAATATGGAAAGAAAGCAGGGCCTATCAGGAATCAAAGGATGGTAAATGATGGAGATAAATTAATAGCCTTTAGTCTTATCCATTCTAAAGGTACTAAAGATACTATTAAGAAGGCTGAAAATAAAGGTATGCTCGTTACTTCTATTATGGATAATGGATTTTCAATTACTTATAAACCGAATCCTTTCTTAATAGAAATGTTTAGAAATGACTAATAAAAAACAATAAATATCATCAGTCCAGATGGATCTTGTCATGTTTCTGTATTTCCAGGAAGAATAGAATACTTTAATAATCCTAAATAATATTAAAAATAAATAAGTTAAGTTATGGAAGATAAATTATTAGAATACTTTAATGGAGATGATCTAGCAGCTTCTGTCTGGAAAGATAAATATGCTGCAGAAGGAGAAGAGACTCCTGATGATATGCACAGGAGAATGGCTAAGGAACTGGCCAGAATTGAGAATAATTATAAGAATCCTTTGAGTGAGGATGAGATATATGAGGAAATGAAAGATTTCCAAAGAATTATTCCTCAAGGTTCTATTATGTCAATTCTTGGAACTGGCCAGACAGCTTCTCTATCTAACTGTGTGGTACTTCCAGCTATTCCAGATAGTTACGGAGGTATTTGCTATGCTGAT
>JAHENH010000117.1 GCA_018609935.1 Halobacteriales archaeon
AGCAGCTTCAGATGTAATTTCTACAATTTCTTCTTCTGTATCTTCCATTTTTTATTTTTTGAGCTACTATTCTAGTTTTTATAACTTTTCTAGATTTTTTATTTTTAATTTTATGTTATATTTTGGATAGGATGGTCGTCTTCTTTGTATCTTGTGATATTATGTACTGGATATTTTTCATTTTTTTCGAAATCAACATAGCTTGTATTAACAGTAGTTGCATTAGAATATGGTGTGGTTGTTGATCTGGTAAGATTGTTTGAAGATCCATTTAAATCAACGTTGGATTCTTCATCTTTTTCAAACCATCTACCTTGAGGTAGATATGCACATCCTTCAATTATTTCATCTGAAACTTGTGCTATTGCCATACTAGCTCCTATATCATTGAAAACTCTGACTTTATCACCATCTTCTATATCTCTTTTTTCGGCATCTTTTTCATTTATATAGATTCTAGGTTTTCTTTCCTGTGGATTTATATCTACATTAGCAAAAGTAGAATTTGTTCTGTATTTGTTAGCAGAGGTTATAAGTCTAACTGGATATTCATCTGTATCCCATCCAGGTATATCTGAATCTTCTATCCATCTAGGTATAGATGGAGTGTTTTCCTCTTCGGAATCCTCTAATTTCTGTGAGCTAATCTCAATTTTACCTGAAGGTGTATTATATGGTTCACCTTCTTTTACCTGTTTTTCAAACGGTAAAGCATCAGAATGTATATGTTTATCAGGCCAGAAAATACCATTTTCTTTAAATTCTTCAAAATCAAAGCCTTCAAATTCGGCTTCATCTACAAATTCTCTTAACCATGCTTCTTCACCAAAATCTTCAAGTTCATGTTTAGGATTAAAGTCATTTACAATTCCTAGCTTTTGAGCTAATAGAGTGAAAATTGCGAAATCTGACTTACTTTCCCATTTTGGCTCTATAAATTTTGGACAATACATAAAGAATTCTCCTCCTTTCCAGACCCAGTCTTCATTTATACCTCTTCTTTCGAACATAGTACAGACAGGTAGAACAACGTCTGCATGTTTTGCTGTAGGAGACATAAACTGTTCGTGTTGAACTATAAAGTCTGCGCTGGTCCAAGCTTCAACTGCTTTCTCTACGTTTCCATGCTGGTTTAGATAGTTTCCTGCTACATTATAGATAAGTTTTATCTCATCTTCTGTTCCTTTATTGTCAAGGATGTAGTCTGCCCATTCTGCTACTTCTATACATAGTCCATTTTCGTTTTTTGGAATTTCAAAGGATCCATCGAAAATTTGTCTTGGAGGTTCATAGGGTCGGGGAATTGAATCTGGAGGTAAAGTAATTTTCGCTGCAAAATTTACTCCCCCATTACCCCCGCCGGGAATACCTACATTGCCTGTAATAGAAGGTAACATCATTGCTGCTCTGGCAGCTTGTTCACCTCTGTATTGTCTTTGGATAGACCATCCAGGATATAGACCTGCTGCATCTGCTTCACCGTATTCTTTTGCTAATTCAGATATTTTCTCAGATGATACACCACATTTTTCCTCTGCCCAATCTGTGTTTTTTACTTGTCCGTCTTCTTCTCCAAATAGATATTTTCTGTATTCCTCGAAACCATGTGTGTTTTGTTTTATAAATTCTGTGTCATGTAGATCTTGATCTATAATTTCATGGGCCATAGCAAGTAGCATAGCAGTATCTGATCCAGGTATAATTGGTATCCATTCATGTGCACGTTTTGCTGTCTTTGATTCTCTTGGATCAACAACTACTGTCTTTATACCTTGTCTTACGGCTTTTGGAAATGCATGTTGGCTTGTTACTCCGTGCTGGCTAACTAATGGATTAGCACCCCAGAAAATAAGAAGATCACTGTTTAGCCAGTCTTCTGAGGGGTGATCTGTAATTGGAGTTCCATAGGTAATTTCACTCATTATTTCTGCAGCTCTGGCACTATAATGGCCGGTTGTTTCTACACAACCACCAAAAGTACTAAAGAATCTTTTTATAAGTCCTCTAGGAGTATTTAATGCTGCATGAAGGTTTACCTCTTGTCCTAGACCCATTATAGATTTGTATCCATGGTTTTCTTTTGTTTCTAGTATTTTCTCTGATATTACATCTAATGCTTCATCCCAACTTACTCTTTCAAAGGAGTTTTCTTTACCTCTGGGTCCATTTTTTCTCATTAATGGATATTTTAATCTATTGGGATGATGGAATTTCTTAAGCTGTCCTTTTATACCTCTGGTACAAGCTGTTAGTGCTGGATGTTCTCCATTCCCTCCAAGCCCTCCTTGTTCTGTTGTTATTTTTTGAGGGATTCCATCGTCATCCATATGAACAAATAACTTACATCTTGCACCACAATCATCTTGACAAGTTGTTAAAACTGTTTCATCATAATTTTCTACATCAACACCCATAATTCTGGTAAAATTAAAAGTATTTAAGATTTATGCCGATAAAATATTTTTATTTTTTATATCTTATATATATTTTATAAAATATTTTATAATTAACTTAAAATTTGTACAATTAAACTTTTTAGAGTATAATGTTAGTCTTTATAAAATTTTATATAAAATATGTCAAATTCAAAACCAATATTTTAAAATTATATTAATTTTAATTCTCTATTTCTTTTAATGCTTTAAAAAATATACAATAAAAGTAATAAAAATTATAAGAATTCTATATAAAACAGTTTTTACAATTGTTCTAGATAACTCTTGATTTGTTTGTCTAGTTATTTTTTTCTATCATATAGATAAACCAGTGATAATAATTCGGGTTTATTCATGTAATTACTGGTAATTTTTTTGAATGCAGGTTTAAAACCGTTTTTTTTCTTCTATAGTTTCACATCATGCATTTAAATTATTTCTTCTTCATCTTTTGAACGAATTAAGAAAACACAATCAGATTTTCCACATTCAAATTGTTTCGACATTTTGACAAGCTAAGTGATTAAAAAATAAAAAGTTAAATATTATTATATATTTTTTGATTTAGTTGATTAATAAGATTAATTTTAAGATAAATTTGATACATTTAGAAGTATTTCTAATCTTTTTTAATATAGTTGTTTATCCATTCAAAGGTTATATCATCAAAAGATAGTATTTCTCCTCCATATTTATTCGTGAATTCTTCTATATCATTTTGTTTTGAGAAAGGAATAAGTTCTTTACCCATACCACCTAAAACATTACTTTCAGCTATATATTTTACTTCTCTAGCATGATTAAATGTCTCTGGTTGTGTATGGGTAGAAATATATTTTTTCTCTCTAACTGTCTCAACCGTATAGTTTATCTTTGAATAGTCTGTGACATAGATAGCTATTTCTTCCCATCCTAGCTCTTTGTGTTCGAAGTAGTAGGGAAATAAGCCATGAATTAAGGTATGAAACCATGCAGGGTTATCATGTCCTTCAGGAGAATTATCTCTATAAAATATTTGACCATTTGGCCCAAAATGTTCACCTATAACCATACCGCCCTGATCGTCAGTTTTCCCTCCAGACAAATCAATAGGACTAGGAACATCTGTTTCTCCCATGTCTTCGTTTCTACTTCCCATACATCCAGACAGAAACATTAAACTACCGACTGATGTTAACAATTTCCTACGACTTAATCCCCAAATTTCTTCTTCCATAGCCAATTTTACATTTTCATTTTTAAAATAGCTTAGCTAAAATGTAAACTATAAATACAATAAAAAATTTAGATCTAAAAAAATAATATTTAATTATACTCTTTTATATAAAATATTTAAATTCGTTTAAAATTTATTAAAAATTACACCTTTTACCCAATATATAATAAAATAAAAATTATTTTTTAAAATATTAATAATTTTATATAGACTTAAAATATTATGTCAACCCTAGTTTTTAGAGGCTATTTCTTTGGGTGTTTTTCTGATTGTTTTATCGTATTCTAGTAGTGGTATGTTTTCTTTTTTTGCTTTTTGCATGCTGTTTTTTATTTCTTTTATTTGTTTGTCTGAGAATTTTTCCATATATACTTTAAGTCCTTCACAGTCACTTACATGTATTAATAAAGGAGAGATTATATCATATATTGATTCTTTCTTTTCTTTTGGTATAGAATCATTCTCCAATAGTTCTTTTAGTTCCTTAGCTTTTTCTATTGATTTATCATGTTCTTTTATTAGTTCGACTACTTGGTCTTTCCCAAAAAAATCCACTAAAGCCGGATATAATGCATCCTCCTCATATTTAAAATGAGGTCCAGTAAGACTATTTAGCTCATCTAAATTCTCTCTTGCCCTTCTCACATCACCATCTTTAATATTTTCAACCAAATCCAACAACAAATCCCTAACTTCCCTGTGTTCCCTACTAAACTGCTCAAACACTTCTTTACTAGCTGACATATAAAAACATATACTATAAACAAACAATAAAACACTGATATAGGCAAAAACTACCGGAAAAACCGCAAAAATTTAAAGAAAACCAAAATATAAAGGGACAAAACTAAAATAAACTAATATAAAAACAAGATTGAAACAAATAAAAAACAACCTATAATCCCACAAACAACTCTAAAGAGTATTCCCAGACCTAGAACTTTTTTGATTTATCCATCTCAATAAAAGGAAAATCAATAATCCACTTTCTAAGAGTATATATTTATTGAAACTTCACTACAAGACATTAATAATAAATCTAAAATTTTTTATTACGTATCTATATATTTTCAAATTTTGGCAATGGAAACTAGTATTTTTACAAAAAAAAGTTATAGACCACCCCATGATTTATATTGCAAAAAATAAAATTATTAATGTGGTAGATTTTCGACCTCTAAATGAACTGGTTAAAAAACAAGGGGGAGATTAATGAAGCTCATAGATAGAAGAAATTTTATGAAATCATTAGGGGTAGGTAGCACAGTAATTTTAGCTGGATGTACTGGCCAAGACGGTGATACTGGCCAAAACGGTAGTCGGGGTTCTGGTGATGGTGATGGTGATGGTGATGGTGATGGTGGTGGTGGGGGTTGGGTTGGGACGGCTACTATTGAGATGAATGATCAGCTTGAGTTTGTGCCGCGTAGGGTTTCTATTTCTAGGGGGGATAC
>JAHENH010000118.1 GCA_018609935.1 Halobacteriales archaeon
ATCCCCCCCCCCCCCCTGGATGCTAGATTTTTTAATATTATCAAATATGCTATGAACAACAGCACCTTCATTTTCAAGTTTTCTTAATTTTTCAGAAAATTTCCAAGAAATAAAATGTACTTCATCCTCCCTTATCGGTTAAATAAAGCACAAGATAAGATGCTTATTTAATATGACGTCCTCCAATAAATGGATCAAAAAGAACTATCTTCATAATAAGTTATATTTTCCTAAAACCTTAGAAGTTTTTATAATTTTTATAAATATTTTTTATAGGTTACTTAATTAATTTAATTATAAGATGTTTTTGTATAAGTCAATATATTGATTTGCAACTTTTTCTATTTTGAAATTGTTTTTAACTTTATTTCTTGCGTTAACTGAAAGATTTTCCGATTTTTCATTTAATATCCATTTTATTCCTCTAGCTAAATCTTTTGGTTCATAAGGCTTAGCTAAGTATCCATTTTTTTTATGTTCAATCATATCTGACATACCACCTATATCGTATGCTATACAAGGACAACCAGAAGACAATGCCTCAAGTACTATATTAGGTAGATTGTCCTGTTTTGATGGTAAAATTGTAACATCAGATAATGAATATAAATTAGGTAAAATATCGTCATCTATGTAGCCTAAGTTATTAAAAGTAAATTCAGATTGATTAAAAAACAAATGGTCTGTAAGATCATTATTGCCAAAAATAACTATTGACGTATTATTTATAAATCTAGATGAAGTTTCTAAAAATTTTAGTGCTTTTTTCAAATCTCCAAAACCTTTTCTAGGATTAAGTGCATTTCCTCCAAAAAGTATTATATTTTCATTTTTTAAAATATTAAATTTTCGTAAATTGTTTCTAATTTCTTTCTTTGGAGAATATTTTCTAATATCTACTCCATTAGGTATGGTCTTTATATCTTTATTTTCAAAAATACTACTTTGCTCCACACAATCGGATAACCAAGTACTAGGAGTTACAATAGTTAAATCCAGATCTAACCAATTAATATATTTTTTATTCCAAACTAATCTTGAAATATCTTTTTCTCTATTACTATTAAGTTTAGGACAAGAACCACAAATTTCAGTATATTTTTTACAATTACCAGAATAATGACACCCTCCTGTAAAAGGCCACATATCATGAAATGTCCAAACAATAGAGGAATTAATTTTTTTTAATGATTTAGGATGAAGAAACCCTCCTGCTACCCAATGTAAATGAACTATTTCAGGATTTACTTTTTCTATTCTATGAATTAATCTATCAGGAATTAGATTAACAGAAAAAACACCCTTATTTTTTTGATATAATTTAAGAGGTAAAGAATCAAGTTTTGTACGAATTCTTGAAAGTAATTTAGTTATAAAATTTTTCGGCTCAGAAACATCTGGATCGTTACTATCTTTAATTTGTACTAACATTTTAGACTCTATATTTAATTCTCTTAGTTCTGTATGTAATCTATATGTCGCACATGCAGCACCACCCTTTATATCTCGTTTACTTAAATGAAGAACCTTCATTTAACTTTCTTTTTTAATCTTTTAAATAACCAATTTTTTCTTTTTTCTATTTTCTGATTTCCTTCCCTAATAAAACTAACAATTCCATCATAAGAATTAAAAGTACTTAATACTCTATTAACTACTTCTGTAATACATACTGATTCTATATCAATCATTTGTTTTTTAAGACCATACCATCCTAATAACCCCTCCGACTTCATTCTATAATAATCACCAGAATAAATTATAACTGGAGGGATGTTTTGAGATGTTCCAAAAACATGTAAATGATAACTAAGACCCATTGTAATATCTGCCTGACCTATTACTCCCTTTATAGTTCTTGCATTTTTACACTTTGGACCTATATACATTTTTGTAGAATTACTTGTTAATTTTTTTATTTTATTACCAAAGCTTATATCTGATTCATGGCTTCCCCCATACTTCATTGGAACAAAAAGAATTTCTTTATCAATATTTTTATCAATATTATCAATAATAGCTGCTAGTTTTGTTATCAAATGTTTAGTTTCTTGCGTATAATCAGTATTTCTATAATGAAAAGCTATAAAAGAAGTATTATAATCTAACTTAATGGAAGAAAAATATTCCTTTATTTCCTTTTCATTAGCTTTTGGAAGATCAAAAGCTTCATCACCGGTAGTATATGTCCTACCTGAAAAATCTATATTATTAAAGATTTTTTTACTGTTAGAATAATCTCTAAATGTAACAATATCTAAATTATTGACAGCTTGTTCAAATACATTTAGAGACCAGAGATTTTTAATAGGGCCAAAACCTTGAGAAGAAAGTACACTTATTGTTCCATCAGGAATTTGATTATACATCCATCTTTTATATAATAAGCCAGAAGGAAAATAATCATTAAAGTATGCTCCTCCAGCACCGTAAAAAATATCACATGAAGATATAGAATTTAAAAGTCTCTTAAATAATCCCCAATGTGAAATTTTTTTAATATAATTAATTAATTTCTCTATATATTTTGTTATATCAACTTTTATTTTTTTATTATATAATTTTTGTTGAAAATTACATAAATTACCCATAGAAGTAAATAATATTCGGACTGAAGGAACATATTTAATATTTTCAGGTAATTGACTAGGCATTAACTTTATACTCTTAGTAGGAATGATAATATCACAACCAGGGAAATTCCAATTAAGTTTCCGAATAGCATTTAGTAGTATTGCTTCATCTCCAAGATTTCTATAACCTAACCCATGATCTAAAAAAATCTTTACACTCATCCATAAATTATTCGTTTAGATATCAATTAAATTTTAATATATAAAAATTATTTTATATATGGATATACTTATATAGATCTTTGATTTATTAAGACCTGATTTTCTTTGATGTTACGTAGAAATTTCAAATACATCTCCTACTATTGATGAAATTGCAGAAGACAGTATAGTATTTAACAATGCATACTCTACATCAAGCTGGACTAAACCATCAGGCTCATCAATTCTTACGGGATAGTATTCACGTGTAATTAACATGCAAAATACATTTAGTAAATTACCTTAATAGTGTAAATACAATAACAGATATTCTCCAAGAAAATAACGATTATATTAGTTTAGGAATAACTGCCCAAGGATTTATTTCGAACCTATTTAATCTAGCTTCAGGATTTGATGAACTTATAAATCTTCGAGTTCCACCTAAAAATGATGAATAAACTACAACTTCCGGATTAACATAAGAACAGAAATTAATTCTTCCAAATTCTTAAAATTTAAACAAGAAATTCTTCAAACTAAGTTCTAATATCGACAAAAACAAATTCCAGCTGATTTGGTCTATGGATACACATGATCCTTATTTCGTTCGTGGGAAAAAATCCTATTTTGGAAATTCAGGAGAAGAATATATACCCACAGAGGAACTTTCAAACTATACTGATAAAAATGGTTCTGGAAAACTAAAATCATTATATAAAGATATGGTTAAATTTAATGATTAATCAATTTCTAACATAGTAAAATTACTTAAAGAAAATAACAGATATAATGATACATTACTAATAATTACCTCAGATAATGGTGAATCATGCGGAGAAAATGGTGAATATGGATTGTAATATTGTACATGAAGAACAGATTAATATTCCATTAATAATTAAATTTCCAGATCAAAACTTAGCAGGTTGAAGATGTCCTCATTAGTTGATCTTACAGATTTCTACAGATGAGGTATATGGAAAGATAACAAATGGAAAATTCGAAGAAGATGATTGTCTGGATCCAAGAAATCCTTATGCAGCAACAAAAGCAAGTGCAGACCTACTAGCAAAAAGCTACCACAAAACATACAATATACCAATTATTATTACTAAGATTCTCAAATAATTATGGACCACGACAACACAAAGAAAAACTAATCCTAAAATTCATAAAAAACACAATAGAAAAAAGTCTCTACCTCTATATGGAGATGGATCCAACATAAGAGAATGGATATCCGTATTAGATAACTGTAGAGCCATACATACAATACTAAAAAAAGGAAATATTGGAGAAATATACAATATAAGTAGTGGAGAAAAACTAACAAACTTAGAAGTCACAGAAAAAATATTTCATCTAGACAAAAATAGAGATCTTATAGAATTTATAGAAGACAGTCCAAGACACAACCAAAGATATGCTTTAGATACTATGAAGATAGAAAGTCTAGGATGGAAACCAAAATGATCATTCAATAAAGGCCTAAAAAAGACAATACAATACTATAAACAAAATTAGGAACCAACTAAAATAAAAAACATTACAAAAAGTAATATTTTTAATCAAAATATTTTCTATTTAAAAATCCACTTATTATATTAATTCTTATAAAGAAAATAAAAAAATTTGATATATGTTTTTAATCAAACTGTACAAAAATTAAATTAAAATCTTATATATATTGTCACCTAATATATTTATAAGAAAAAATTTATAGAACCCAGACATTTTTTAAATATATTAACTATCACAAATATGGGCTTGTTTAATAAATAGTTTTGAGTGAATCTGAACTAAATCTGTATCTTCTTTGTTCACTTTAAATTTTGTTTAATTAACAATAGTTTTGACTGATTATTTTTTAATATTATTAGTGTACCAATTAATGGTTTTCTCTAATCCTTCTTTAAATTCCGTTTTTGATTTCCAGTTGAATTCTTTTTTTGCCTTAGAAACATCTAGGCACCTTCTTGGTTGTCCGTCAGGTTTAGATGTATCCCACCTAATCTCTCCATTAAAACCACATAAATCAGCAATCAACTCAACAAGGTCTTTTATGCTTATTTCATTTCCACTTCCAAGATTCACAGGACAACTCTTATCATACCGTTCCGTACCATCCAAAATGCCTTTTGCTGCATCCTTAACATATAGGAATTCTCGTGTTGGTTTTCCTGTACCCCAAGCAGTAATAAAATCCCTACCATCTTGTTTTGCCTCTATACACTTACGTATAATAGCAGGAATAACATGTGATGTCTCTAAATCAAAATCATCCCGCGGTCCGTACAGATTTACAGGAATCAAGTTTATGCTATTAAAGTTGTATTGTTTTCTGTAGGCTTTTGATTGTGTTATTAAGGCTCTTTTTGCTATCCCATAGGGTGCATTAGTTTCTTCTGGATATCCATCCCACAAATCATCCTCACTAAACGGCACCTCTGTATATTTTGGATAAGAACAAACAGTACCAATAGTAGTAAACTTATCAACACCATATTGTCGTGCTTGTTCTATCAATTCAACACCCATCTTCGCATTATCATAAAAATATCTTCCTGGGTTTTCTTTGTTTGCCCCTATACCTCCTACTGTAGCAGCCAAATGAATAACAACATCAGCATTTGAATCCTCAAATACTTTCTTTATATCCTCTTTTTCACGTAGATCATACTCACTACTCCTAGGTATAAACACCTCTGGATCACCAACACGCCCTTTTAGTTCTTCTACAAGGTGGCTTCCAAGAAATCCAGCACCACCAGTAACCATCACAGTCTTATCACTCCAAAAATCTGTTTCTGTCATTTCCAGTCCACCCGCCCTACCCATTTATCCTTATTTCTTGCATACCAATCAATAGTCCTACATATCCCCTCCCTCCTATCAATCTCAGGCTCCCACCCAGTCTCCCTATTAAGCTTATCATATCCAACAAGTAGCTCTTCTACATCACTATCCCCCGGACGAAAACGTTCCCGTCTCTGTATTATCTCTGGATCACCCCAATATCCATGTTCACTTCCAACATCTAGTATTAGATCGGTCCAATCCCACATCGATATATTTTCTCCATATCCATAGACATATTGTTCTCCTGGATTTCCCTCAAGGGCTACATGCATGTGTCCTCGTATTCCATCTTCTACATAACACATATCACGTTTAGGCTCCAAGTTACCAAGCTCTACTATATCACGTTGTAATGCCTGTGTAATAATAGTTCCAGTAATATATCTAGGATTCTGTCGTGGACCATAATTGTTAAACATTCTTGTTGTGGCTCCTGGTAGTCCATATGCGTCATGATAGTTCATGGTTAGGAAGTCACTTGCTATCTTTGAGGTTGCATATATAGATGTAGGATTTACAGGACTACGCTCATTCATAATTACACGTCCATCATCATGAAACTCATGTTTATCCCACATAGATTCCCGTACATTACCGTATTCTTCTGAGGTGCCAGCAGTATCTAACTTATAAACATCAAGGTCAAGATCTACAACACTCTGTAATAGATTTAATGTACCATTTACATTTGTATCGATTGTCTCATATGGACGCTCCCAAGACTCACCCACATGTGCCTGTGCTGCAAGATGAAAAACTATAATATCACTATAATCCTTTAAACCCTCAAGTGCCCTTTCTACGGAATGTTTGTCTCGTAGGTCACCACGATGTATAGATATCTCGTCTTGTAGGTGTCTTATGTTTCTGAGTTCTCCACTTGAGGTTGCACGAACAAAGACATGCACGTCTGATCCATATTCTACAAGTTTTTCTGTTAGATGGCTTCCAACAAAACCATCCCCACCAGTAACAAATACAGATCTATCACTAAACCTCTCTTCTAGATCCATTCAAATTATTAGTTTTATAGATATAATCTTTACTCAATACTTAATTCTTTAGAAAAAACCCACAACAAAAACTAAACAAACAAAAAAAGATTTAACCACCATAGAAAAAAGATTTCAGCTAAATAATTTTAGAAATAAATCTATTTATGTATTATAATTTTAAAAATAAATTCTATTGATATATCAGAGTTTGTCACCAAATCTATCTATACATGTCTAGAGAAAACATATTATTTCTATCTTTAGAATCATAGTTTTGTCTATAAAAACATGGATGTATATGATGAATATATCTCTGAAGAATTGTTTGCAGAATTTACAAAGTATATGCCTGAGGTTTCAGTAGAATTAATCCTGGAACACAAAAACAAGATATTGTTAGCGAAACGGAAAAACAAGCCTGCAAAAAATAGATGGTTTTGGCCCGGAAGCCGACTATACAAAGGAGAAAAAATCGAGAATGCAGTACACCGTGTAGCAAAAAAAGAACTAGATATAGATGTAAAAATAAAACAATTCTTCGGTATATATAGCCATTTCTGGGAAGAAAGCAACCTACCAAACTCCCCAAGCAGACACACAGTAAATCTTGTACACCACGTAGAGCCAAAACAAGACATCAAAGACATATCCCTTGACAGCCAACACAGCGACTACCAATTCATAGATAATATAGATCCAAGCCTACACAGATACGTAAAAAAATACCTACAAGACGGAGACCTCCCCTAAACAAATAACTACTAACTATATATAGAAATATATAGGGTTTGTTATAGATTATAGATATTATAGATATTATAGATATTTTCGGGATTTCTTGTTAGAAACAAGTTTTGGGGACAAAATATTTAAGGAGTTATAAACTATCATTATCTCCTACTATGGCTAAAGACATTGATAGTATAGATATGGATATAGACAGGAATACAATGGGTTAATAGATGAACTATATAATTGGAGCTGTCCCAGATGCAACACAAAAATATATCAATTCAACAAAAAACACACAAAAAAAGAAGTATATAGCCACATAAAAACCCACTAAACCCAAAAAAACAAGAAAAAATCTTCACCTAAATCTCTTATTTATAGATAAATAATTATAACTAAAACAATAATATATAGGAAAACATAAAAAATATATATCAAAAACTAAATCTAGTCCAATAAATATAATAATCGACTTGAACAATCTTAGCTTATACTATGTTTATGGCTTTTTTCTTTAATTTTTAATCTGGAGTGGATTAAAAAACTGCTGTATATGGTTGGTATAAGACACTGATAGCAAGTAGTATTAAAAATATATATGAACCACGTATTAGGTATCGGGTAGCAGGTTCTGGTCTTGTTGTATAGGCTGCAAATCCAGCTACTAAGCCGAAAGCAATTCCAGCAATAATTGTACTTGGAGGAAACAAGCCAACTATAGCTAATACAAAAATCGTAACTATTCCTATACTGATTAATATATATGCCAATATCCATGCACGTTTTTTGCCTAAAACAACTGCGACGGTCTGCTTAGAGATTGACAAATCATATTTATAATCCTGTATGTCATCAATTATCTTTACACCACAAAGAACTATAAAAAAGACAACTGAAAAAGCTATAGTGTTAACCGTAATTAGTTGCATCTGGCTATAAAACCCACCAAGTATAGCAAGCCCGATACCAAAAGGATATCCCACAGTAGATGTCGCTGGATTCATATCAAGCTGTGGAGCATGGAAATATCCAATAAACCATGTAGGAAGTGTAAGAAAAACTATCCATATATCAACCAAAAACCATAATAAAACCATTACACATAAAAAGACAAGAAATGAACCAATAATCCCAAGTAAACACCCTTTTGGTGTTAAAGGATGAGTATCATCTTCATTTCTAATATAAAAATCTACATATCCATCTTTGAGGTGTGCAGTATAGACTGCACAAAAAATAGCTATCATATGAAACACACCAATAACCACAGAAAACCGGGTGGCAAGTATACCACCAAACCATGAAGCACCTAAAGGCGGTAGCATAAATACCGGATGGATCTGTGATCCATACGCCCTCAATATATCAACTGGTCTACCTCCACCACGTACCAACTCCATATAGAATATATTTTCTGGTTTTTTTAAACTATAGATACAAAATAAATTCCTATACTTTTATATAGTGATATAAAAACCAATTCTTTTAGTTTCGTGTGTTTATTTTTTCTGAGATTTTTTCGTTTGGTCTACGTAGTGCATTACTTTCTACCTCATATATATAACCATGTATATCTACACTATCTGGGATTAATGGATAGTCCTGTAGATATTCTACCTGTCTCTTACATGCTTCATCGATATCGTCTGTCATACGTATCCAATCAGATATGGAGGAATCACCTATATTTAGGCTTGGAAGTGAAGGATCAAGATCAATATCTTCTAAAGACTCCTCACTAACACTTTTTAGGCCTTCTATAACTGCATCGTCTGGCGCACTCATCATTCCACAGTCCGTATGGTTTATAAATATTATCTCGGTTGTATCAAAAAAATTAGTACTTAATATCGCACTACGTACTACATCATCTGTTACTTTACCACCAGCATTCCTGAAGATATGTGCATCACCAAGACCAATATCTAAAGCATCTTCTACTGGAATCCTTTCATCCATACACGCAACAACCATCAACTGTTTATCTGTAGGAATATCCTTCCGTCTACGTCTAGCCCAATCGTCCCTATTCTCTATTTCTTTTTCGACTGATTCAAAAACTCTACCTGGTTCTGGTTCTTTTCGATTAGAAGTTTCAGACATAACACATATAATATATGGTATATGATATAATAAACAAGTAATTATACCGGCAAAACTTGCCAACTCTTTTTAGAAACAAAACAAAAAACAAAATAAAAACCTAAAAAACATAATAAAAACACTATAAAATAAAGCTAAACAACAATCCATACACAAACCCCAAAACAGAAAAAACAGTTGTGTTAGAGTATATATAGAACATATAAAAATTTCTTATATATAAATCAGTAAAGCTAAAACACCAATAAAAAGATAGAGATATAGATATAAAAAACATGATTCTTGATTCTTCATATAGTATATTGCTTTTTATGATTGATTTCAATAGAATAACATAATATCTCTTAAGCAATTTCGATATGTGAACTACCTCAGCCCTATTCACAATCTCTAGATGTTATTTTAGGGTGAGGTTTCCTTGTTCAAGCAAGGGGGGGGGAGCCCTTGTATTGTATAGATCTGTACTTTCATAGGACTTTATTTCTGTCTGTCCTCCTTTATCTAACATAGATTTCTTCTTGTCCTATAGATCCCTAATATTTTTCTTTCGGATAACCTAATATATGGGTTTATATTCTAAAAATCCCTTTTAGTAGAAAAGCCCATAAACCCATCTAATAAAGATAGGAAAAAGGTCTTATAGGGTTTCCATTACATATCAACGACTTTTGATAAAAACTTGTCTGATGTTTAGATATTAGAAACAGTTTTTAGACCATTACTGTCTTTATTTCGTATATATCTTGAAATCGTTGTCACCAGAATAGAATATTTCACAGTTTGTAAGTAAAGTTGTAGAGAGATGTACAGCATCAACATAAGAAAACTCTAATCCACCTTATATCATAGTATTTATCTCTAATAGATGAATGTATTGTTAGTTGTGTAGCTATGAGAAGTATTTTTAGGTTTTCAATGCTTTGTATGTTTTCTATTAGCCTACTTGTTTTTCTCTTGTAAGTTCTGTATTTAACCTCTAAAATTACTATGTGTTTTTATCCATTAATTGTTCTATATATTATTTTTTGATCTAAAGAATAAAGATAAGATATCTTTTAATTTTATATTTTAATAAAAATATCTGTATTTATATGATGTTTTAATAGAAATTTAGTTTATATCTATATAAACATTTAAATATCTATACATTTTAGTTAAGATTGTAATGCCAATAATAGAATGTCTAAGCTGCAGTATGGAGATAGTATTACCAACAAGCTATGACAACTATAGAGGCGAAATAAAATGCGAAAGCTGTGAATCACTACTAAAAGTGAAAATAGTGAAAGGGAAACCACAAAAAACCGAAATAAAAAGAAAAATAACACTAAAATAAACAAAAAACAAAAACAACAATCAACCCGAACCAAACCAAAAAAATAAATAAGAAAATCCTTTTTAAAAAACACATTTACTCATACATATTTTTATAGTATGTTTTACAAATACTACATCTATTTTCTATTAGTTAGATATTAGATATCAAAGAATTAGATACCTAACGTAAAACAAATTCTTTAATATTTTTGGATGTCTATAGCCTTCTTAGTTTCTTTATCTGAGGAAGGTTTTCTATTATATATTATGAGAAAAGACATAAGTAATATTAAAAAATTAATTGATCTTTTATAGGCGATAATGGATTCATAAATGCACTAGAAAAGGCCGAAAAACTTGTTTATGATAGAGAAAACCTAATAGATGATGGAGAACAAACAATAAAGAAAGTAGAAGAAATAGAAAAAGAAGTAAATACATCAATACAACAGGCTAATAAAGCTTTAACATAGGTCGATACAAGAAACAAAAAGTTGATGAAACACTTGAACTCATAGAAATAAAGATAGAGACAGGCTTCAGCTTACTATTTTTCACACTAGCCACAAACAAATTCCTAAAAACGACATAATACCTGCAATAATACTACTTATACTATGTCAATTAGGACTATCCCCACTCATAATAACTATCCACACTACCCCAAATAAAACCCTCAAAACATTATACACTGAAAAACCTAAAGATAACAATCTAGTAGAGTTTAGAATAAATAATTATACATACAAAGATAACTATTTAAAATCCCTATTTAGGTTAGATACCACCAAAAACAAATAAAAAACAACACACCAAATACAGAGTGTAAAACCACCAAACACTACCTAAAAACAAACCTAAAAACATCTTTTTATTGTTTTTCTATATCCTACCTTGTAAATTATATTGTTAATAGTCTGATTGAATAGATAATCAATGACAATCTAAATGAACAATGTCTATACCCTATATGAGAGATTAAACTATAGTGCTATCTGTCAATATAATATGGTAGTAAATTAAGACATATAAAATCTCCACATCTGGGACATTCTAAAGGAACAAAATGGTTTCTAAGAAAATTTTTTAGATCTTTCTCCGTATTGATAAGCTTAAGATCAGCGGCTCCACAACTACATTTTATTGGAAACCCACACCCTATATCTATTTCTTCTTTTAGTTCATCTGGAATGTCATAATCCATAGCTGAATAAACATATATTTTTTCTTAGAGATATATTAACACGTCAGACCCCTGACATACAAAATAATCCATACATATATATTCACAAACAAAGCACTTCAATAACAATATAAATAAATAGATTGTAGAGAGAAAAACAACCCTATATATATAAAAACCAACTCAGGACAAAACAAAAAATTAAAACCCCTTAAACCACACATCTGTTTTTCACATATATTTTTCTCTAAAACCCATTAATACAAACAAAAACAACTAAACACCTAAATATTAACCGAAAACAACATAAAAACCCTAAAATTCTTATCCAAAAAAATAAAAAACTTATAATACTACTTATAAAAAACCAGAAACCAACAAATAAAGAATAAAAAACCTATAAACATAAAATCATCCCTAAAAAATATTCTAATAGTTTTCTATACTATTTATACCATCAAGATAAACATTATGTATAACTTGGTTTGTGCCTGCTAGTTCGTTTCTTTGATCTTGTTTCATAGGATCATACTCGCCACCATCCAAGTTTGTTATCTTTGCTCCTGCCTCTTTAGCAATCAAAACACCAGCAGCTGTATCCCAGGGATATGTATCATATTCCCATACTGCATCCGCACTACCACTAGCAAGATAACAAAGATGCAACGCAGCACTACCAAGACGCCTTATAGCCCGTACTTTCTGATAGAAATGAGTGAGATATTGTCCATCTGGATCATATCCAGAAATAAAAACAGATTCTTCTAAATTATCCCTATCAGAAACAGATAGCTGAGAATCTTCATTTTTATATGCTCCTTTTCCTTTTATTGCTGTATAGACGTCATCTGTTTCAGGTACATATATACAAGCAACAAGTGGTTCATTTTCTTTAAGTAGGCCGATAGAGACAGAATAATTAGGATTACCATTAGCAAAATTACCAGTACCATCTAATGGATCAATCAACCAAGTATACCTACTACCCTTATCCTGCATAACGTCTTCCTCAGACATAATATTATGTTCAGGGAATTCATTTTCTATGGCTGTAGTTATAATCTCATTAGATATATAGTCAGCCTCTGTAACAACATCAGCAGCATCAGACTTCCGGGTAACTTCAGCCTCACCCCTAAGTTCACGCAGAGGCTTACCAGCACTCCTTGCAGCCTCAGAAGCAACACGAACCGCCATCTCCTCTATAGTTTCTTTTTTTGTTTCCGCAATAGGAGATGGTCTATCACCGTCACGTATACTCCAACCTAAGAGTTTTGTTGTACTGAAAAATGTATCATCGTATGTAGTTCTTACTAAATGTCCCGGCATATCTGAACCAGTAATTTCTAATATATCTCCTCTATCTATAAGAGAACGATATCTACCACCATCTATGAGTGCTTCACAAGAACCTTCTGGCTGTATAACTATTTCTGTATCCTTATCCACAATTATAGGCCTTACACCAATCCTATGTGTATGCAGAGGCGTAATTTGTAGTGTAGTATTCCCCCTAGGATAATGTATTGGTCCTCCAGCTGAAAGTGCAAGACCTGTAGATCCTGTTGGTGTAGAAACTACTACACCATTTCCTTCATATTCTCCAACATATTCTCCATCCACAAATACACGAAGATCAGCTATTTTTCTCTCTACAGGATCATCAGGAGAGATATTCTGAACAATAACATCATTAAGCCCAACACCTTCAAGTTCACCCTCCACATTTATTCTTTCTCTACGATCAATCCTAGCCCTACCACTCAATATTTCATCCAATGCATGTTCTATGTCTTTTGAATCAATTCTAGCTATGAAATTTAATCTTCTAGAGTTTATTCCAGCTATCGGTATTTCATATTGGCTGAATTCTTTTACTCCTTCAAGGAACGTTCCATCACCGCCTATTGTTAGGCCCAAAATTTTGTCTTTATTATCTATTTCTACTGATTCTCCTACAGGTATGATTTCTACGTCTATTCCTCTTTTATCTGCCCAAGAATATAATTGGTTTTCTGTTTTTTCTACATCTGGACTAACAATTGCGATTATTTTTTCTGTAGTAGCAAGTTGTCTCGCCTGCATTACACCCTGTTTAGAATGTCGTATATATATTTTTAACGAATAATAATTACAATTAAAACAAAAGACCTACAAAAATATTTTAAAAATAAAAATTATTATAACTATTAATTTAAATTATATACATAATATTTGAAACTATTGTAAGATTACAAAATTAATTAAATAATAACTTTAATATATTTTATAGATCTATCACAGCTTGAAGGGCGACACCAACAAAAGTCAATATACCAGAAAAATAAAACCACACCTAAAAAATAGTCCAGACAAACCCACAGACAACATACACTTAATCAACTACCCCCCAATACAGAAATAAATAGATGTTTTTTATATCCCTATAAACAATATTGAGCTTACAATCATCAACAATCCAAACAATATACATATCTTCCAAAAAGATACACTCTGTACTATAGACATAAGCAACTCTATTGTAGCAAAACCAAAAACCATACTAGACAACAATGCTAAAAAACCCAACAATGGAGACAACAAAATATCTCCCTCAACCAAAGCCAAAAGACTCGCACCAAATGACGCTGGAACTGCAAGTATAAAAGACAAAACAAAAGCCCTCTCTTCACTATATCCTCTAAGTAAAAAAATACTTACCGTAGTTCCACTACGAGAAACACCAGGAAGCAACGCTAACCCCTGACCAAAACCTAAAAATAAAGCATCAATAGGTCTAGGATTTTTCCTACCACCAAAACTAACATCACCAGAAAAACGCTGTAACAACCCAGTAAAAACAAGCAACACACCAATCAACACAATAAATAACCATGTAGCCACCTCTGAAACAACCTCCTCTAAAAACAGAAAAACAGAAATACCTACAAATCCAGAAACAAAAACAGCCACAAACAAAAAAGAAAACAGAGAAGTCTCCCTACTAAACGGATCAAAGACATCCATTTCCCTTATAGACAATAATATCCGATATATCTCATCCCTATAATATACTAATGCAGCAAACCCAGTCCCCATATGCAGAAACAAAGACATATGCACAGCATACAAAGGATCAAAACCAAACAAACTAAGAACCAAAGAAATATTCCCCTCACTAGAAACAGGCAACCACTCCAAAACACCCTGTAAAAAACCGATAAACAACACAACAAACCAATCAAGACCCAACTCCATATATAAAAAAATAAACAGACTGAAACAAAAAACCAACTATAAAAACAAAAAATAGTTATTTGTTGTATTGTTTAAATTAAAAATTCTTTTCAGGAGAGAGTTAAAAACCTACATACAAAAGTAAACACAACATATAGAGAGCTATTTATTATTATCTAAAAAACCAGTGATATGTTTATTTTAGATTAAAAAAATAAAGATGATATAAAGATTAATTAAATAGAAATGCCTTAATTATTGTCTGTATCTGTGTATTTCCTAGTTGGCTTCCTATACATGAGTTCCCACCAAATAGAAAGCACTTTATTGCCCGTCTTACCTCTGGCCCCTGAATACCCTGCTGGTTGTTTGTATCATAGATATCCACTACAGACTGTTGGCTTTGTGTTACAGTTAACTGTTTTTGTGTTGTAGCTGTTGCTCCATCATTATCTTGTACCTCTAGTGTAACAGAAACAGAACCAGAATTTTGGTATGTATTTGATACAGTTGGATTCATAGAGGTCATATCAAAGTTTCCATCCCCATTGAAATCCCACATATACTGTACTATCTGTCCATCTATATCCGAAGAACCACTAGCATCAAAGCTTACCTGTTGTCCTACACTAGGACTATTTGGAGAAAACATAAAACTGGCAGTAGGTGGCTGGTTTTGCTGTATAATACTTGCATACTTAAGATCACTATTTGTTATATCATAATAAGAAATAGATGGTAGACCGTTATCAAATAGATCTATAGATGTATATTCTCCAACATTTCCGCCACTATCTACCACTTCTGTATCCCAACTATTATTTTCTACAGCATATTTAAGATTTCTTGAAGGGAAATCCCAGTAGGCTATATGTGGGTTATCGTTTTGGCCAACTGCTATTGAAGCATATCTACCTACATCTCCATTGTTGTCTACCGTTTCAGTAAACCAGATAGGAATTGTAATTGTATTAGTCCCACCCCCAGGTGCAGGTACAGTTGCAGTAGTATTCCGTAGTACTGCATATTCAAGACTACTATTAGATCTATTATAATATGCAACATGTGGCGTATTATTACTATCAATAGCCAAAGAACTATACTCACCAACATCACCAACACCAGAAACAGTCTCATTACCCCAAATATTCTGGGCCAAAGTAGTATTTATAGTAGATATTGCTGTTAATCCTCCAACAACTAAAATAATTAACAATATTTTTGTTTTTATATCCATTATCAATTAATGTTAAACAATTAAGTATCATCTATGAAATATAAAAAACTAAGGGTAATATAATGCCAAGGAAATTGGAGATAAACCTAAAATCAAGCTTTAAACAAAAAATAAGTCTTTTTTCTATTAATCTAGGAAAATAAAAAACTTGTTTCTAGTTTTTTTAATAAATTTGTATTTTTAATCTAGATTCAACCAAAAAAACTATTCTATTTTTAAAAGTTTTTATATAAGCTCTTAAAGCTAATTTTATTATGTTTTGTATCTCTGTATTTGTTAATCTATTACTATTTATACATTGATTACCTCCAAACAAGAAACATTTTATAGCTTGACACACCTCAGAGCCCTGTATACTATCCTGGTTGTTTGTATCATACAAATCAACAACAGACCGTGTTTGTCCCCTATTTACTATATATGAAATATCTTTAGTGCTTATTTATGCTATATATGGATAGTTGTTGGTTTCTAATGTTAGAGAAATATAATATCAGGGATCCGTCACTGTCAACTTTCTGGATATTTCAGTTTTGACATATAGGTCGGAAAACCCGTATATTTTACACTACCAATGCTATTTTTAATTAGCATTGATATATGATGTGTTGGAATCTTACTATCTAGTTCCAAGGAAACATAACTTAGCTTTCCTTTAAATAAAGATGTATTTTCCTATTGACTTTTTCCCAAACCAGCTGAATAGTTAAAACTGTTGTTGAAAACATAAATAAAAAGACGAAAAATAAATTTTTATTTTATTTTTAAAATATATTTATTTTACATAACCAAATAATATCTATAATACATAAAAAGTTAGGAGAAAAGCACTTAATATTATAAAATCTTTCATATTCAATTCTATATCCAAATTAAAAAAATAAATAACAAAATAACAAGACATCAATAAAAAATAAATATTATATTTTTAAAAATATAAACTATATTCTTAGAAGTTTTTTATATTTAATATTTTTCACTTTTTAGGTTAAAAATAGTTTAAAGTAGGAAAACAAAAAATATTTTCTTCTTTTCTAACCTACACTATCAATCTCTATTATATCTTATTAAGATAAATTTTAGATTTTTTATGTAAATCCTAGGAAGGCTTTTATTATTGTCTGGACCTGTGTGTTTGTAAGCTGGCTACCTATACAGTTTGTATCAAATAAGAAACATTTTATTGCCTGTTGTACTTCTGTGTTGTCTATCTGTCCATTTTGTGGGTTTGTATCATATATGTCAGTTATAGATTGTGTCACAGTTATATTGAATGTCTCTGAGGCTGTTACCCCATTTATTGCGTTTACAGTTATTTCATAGTCTTTTTCTGCTGCAGAATCTGAAACATTAAACTCTATAAAGGCAGTATGTAGTCCTGTAGTAGTCCAAGACCAACCAACAGACTCATTATGGCCATCACTGTTTTGATCATTAGTTACAAAGATACTATTACCAGTTGTAGTCTGACCATCAACTGTGAGATTTAGAGGGATACTTGTAAGACTTAAACCTGTAGAACTGTTTATCTGTATCGATACATTTGTTTGACCACCAGGAGCTACATTAGGAGCATTCACACTTTCAATTTTTGCAGACAATACTGGAGCTACAGCGAAAACCGACAAAACCATCAACACAGATAAAAGCAAAACACCAAATCTTTTCGACATACATATAATAAATATTAATCAAATAAAATAACTCTATGGGTTCAAAATATACAACAGATAAAAAATCAAACCTAAAAATAAAATAGTTCAATCCACAACCTATAATAAAACCAGTTTTTAAAGGCTTTAAAAGACTATATAAAATTGAACAATCAATATAAAAATAGAAAAACACCAAAATAAAATATCAACCAATTAAAAACATATAAAACACCTAATAAAACCATAAACATATCTTAAAAAGAAATAAGAATGGAAAAAAAGTACTTTTAAAAACTTGAAACTTAAATATAGAATTTTAGAACTAAATCCATTTTATGACCTAAACTTTTTGATATATCAACAAAACAAGGATTCTTTTATTATCGATCTAACCTAGTTACCATTTAGACGATTATTGTTTATACAGTTGTCTTCAAACAAAAAGCACTTGATTGCCCGTATTACCTCTAACCCCTCTATACCATTCTGGTTGTCTTTATTATACAGATGATAGTTAGACATAATATAGTCTTTTTTTGTTTTTTAGTATAGAGAATTTATTTTTTCCTCTATTTCATCATAGTCTGGAAAATCCGGCCATTCTGTTGCTATCCATCTATATCTTACCTTTCTATCCTTATCTAGTATATATACTGCAGGCCTTGGCTCTTTTATACCATCCATACCATCCAAATCATGTACAACACCATATTGTTCTGCAACCTTATTAGAAGGATCACTAAAAAACCTATAATCTAGCCCCCTACTGTATATAAAGTTTCTATGGCTATAGGGAGTCGATATAGAAACACCAAATATATCTACACCCCAAGACCTACTATCTATCTCTTTCCATATATATGTAGCAGGAAAAGAACCATTCATAGGATAAAAAACCAAAACAGACAACCCATCCAAAACACTAGATAATGAAGTATCCACCCAATCTTCACCATCAACAAGAGGTCTAGTAAAATCCGGAGCCTTTTCTCCAACCTCAACACTATCCGTATCACCTAGACCTACAACATCAAAACCCCATTCACTCATATCTCCCTCTATTACCCATATATATTTTCTAGATATTCAACAATATTCGCACTCTCAGATAGAGTAACACCCATGTTTCTATCTATCAATACGGGCACAGTCCTAGACCCAGACTCCCTTTTTACAGCATTACGCCTACTATGTAGAGGTTCAACAAAACGAGAATGATAATCAACACCCAATTCTTTCAGCTTCCTCACAACTCTCTCACAAAAAGGACAAGCCTGTAACCTATACAAAACCATCTGGCTATCTATCCCCATCTCTAAACTCTAACTAAGACCCCTATATCCCTTATTGTTTTCCCACAATTTAGTATATATCCTGATATTAGCTGTCCCATCTCACTACCATATAACCCGCCACAAAGGACACTCCGTATTTGTAATATAAAAAGCCATAGTACATATCTCACCATCACCCAATACTCTGTCACTACTAGTATATAGATCAAACACAGATTGTTTTTTATCTCTACTACCACCATTTTATCCTCATCTTTTTTATTTATATTTATGGTTTTTCTATTGTTTTCTATGTATTCTAAAAATTTTTCAGCAGAATTAAGAGTTTAATATAGATGTTGATACAATGTATAAAAAACAAATAATATATAATATAAAACTAGTATATAGGTAGAAAATACAAATAAACTAACTCCTAAACAATACAGATAAAATATTTTATAAAAATACAAGAATGTCTTATATAATCATCTAAAATATAGGATAAACCAAAAATAGATCTATAAATTTTCACATTTTTTAGTTTTAGTTATATTTTTTATTATAGATTTTAGTCTGTTTTGTTGTTTTTCTATTGTAAAATAATCTGAGGTTGTTTTTGCATTCCTAGTTTGTCTTTTTAAAGAGGTCTTATTCTTTACTAAATTTATTATTTTGTTTTTTAGTTGGTTTTTTGATCGATACATAATTATAGATTTCTGTATAGTTGGATGGCTTTTAAATTTTTTTGGAAGTAATAATGGTATCCCATATTTTATGCTTTCATGTAATATCCCTGTAGTTTTTGTTCTGCCACGTATTTCATTTGGGGCAAAAGATCTACTTATATTTTCATAGACCTTAATAGGATTTAATAAAATATGTGATTTTTTAAGTTCTCTATCGAATTCCTTTATAGATATCCAACTATCAGATACATAAAGATCTATATTGTATCCAGTCTGTTTCAGTTTCCTATATCTATTTATTATGTTTTTTCCACTTCTTCCTATAGGCCTACCAAGTATCTGTAGAGATAAACTATCATTATATCTAGGAAATATATTTTTAAATATTTCTAGTGTGTCTTTATAGTTTCGTATATCTTGGTTTATACGGCCAGCTATAGTTATTCTAACAGTATCTCGATCTATATCCAATATATTATGTTTTTTTCCTATAACAGGTATAAAACTGTATATATTACTTTTTATATTAGTTTGTTTTTTTATGTGGTTTTCCATTGGAGGATATGGAGTTATTATTGAATCATAATTAGATATTATATAAGGATATAGAAAAAAACGAAAAGGTGTAATGGCTCTATAAAGAAATCCATCTATTAGTTTAGATCTACCAGATATATTATTTAATTTCTTAAATATCTGTTTAGATCTTCTATTTTTTGTTTTTAGCCATGCATTTATTTGGTGTAAAAAACACACCATATGGCAGTTTGGACTAAAATCAACTAGATTAGAAGCTAAAGAACTATCACCAAAAGGAGTCACTACAAAAAGAATATCTATAAAATCACTACATATCCCCTCGACTTCGTCCAAATATACCTCAATACTTTCTCTATCTTTCTTTAAAAAAACACTATAAGAAATACCATCCAAATAATAACTCATATCACTATATACATCTTCTGATGTAAACAGATTTAAATTATATTTATCTGTATCAACAGACCTAGAAAAATCCAAGAGACAGTTCCTATGCCATCCAGAAACCTCCAAAACACCCAATTCCAAAACCATAACAACATCAAATATAAAACACCAAACAACCTAAATCATTAACAAAAAACCAGATAGTACACCATAAAAACACAAAAACATAAAAGATATACATATATTATCTATCTCGCTATCTATCTAAACTCTACACTAGAGAAATATCTGTAGGATATCTTTCTAGTTTGTTTTTAGGGCTTGTTCTACTATATTGTTTATTTGTTTTTTAAATCTCTCTTTTCCAAAATTTTTCTCAATACTAGGTAAAGAACCCTGTATCTTTTTTCGTTTTTTTCTATCCTCTAAAATTGTAGCTATCTTTTTTACTGCATCCTCTACTGACCTATACATGAGTTCCTCACAGTTTCCTACAATTTCTTTTTGTCCACCAGTTTCGTGTATAAAAGGAATTGTTCCCCCCTCTATGAGTTCAGCTACAGCAATACCAAAATGTTCATATTCCATTCCATGAAGCCCAAATCTATGGTTCCCTATCAATTCAGACAGCCTATTTCTAGCAACCCTACCTTCAAGATATATAAAATCATGCTTTTTAGCTAGTTTTTTAACTTTTCTACCATATAAAAAGCTATTCATAGGGCCTACAATATGTAGATGTATATCAAATCCTTTCTGTCTTAACTTAGAAATTATCTTTATATTTCTAAGTATATTTTTTTTAGGCTCTATCCTACCAATACATAAAAACCCATTTTCTCTTTTAGACCAATCTTTTTTCTTATCTTCAAAACCTGAAGTGTCTACTGGAGGATAAACCAACTTCGAATCTATAAGATATCTTTTTTCAGATATCTGTTTTGTCCATTTTGAGTTTGCAATGAATACATCTTTTTCTAAAACCTCTAAATAATCAAAGTCAGCTATTTTGTTACAAAAAACATCATATATAGTATAAATATATCTATTAGTATCAAGGTTAGATTTATTCGAAAAAAAAGAAGAACTATAAGAGGGTTTTGGTATTGAATACGGTGTATGTATATAATGTATAGTTTTTTTATCTGAATATAAAGGAGCGTGCGTAGTGGTTAAAAACAAATCATAATCCTCGATATTTCTGATAGATTTCTCTATAAGTATTTTTTTCAGACGGGTGAATCTATTGATTTTTTTATCCAAAAAATCATTAAACTTTCTATATTTTATAAATTTAACATCTATTTTTTTCTCCTTGATGTTTGTATTAAAATATTTGTTTAATTGAGAAAAGTCAGGTCTATTAAAAGTTATCAAGATAACTTCATAGGTATCCTGTAGTGCTTCTAATATATTAGCTCCGACACAATCTCCACCACCTCTAAACATAAGATCAGAATGCATTAATCCAATTACAGCCATAAAAACAGAGATATTTAATAAAGAATTTAAAAAATTATTCTATAAGAGTTTTTCTGAAAAGTCTAAAAATATATATAGGAGATTTAACAAGATATTCCTCTGGAAAAAATAAAATACCCTTTAAAAAATACCTTAGTGAATTGAACATTTTTCCTTTACTAAACTTTGCCAGCCCAATAATCAATTGTATTCTTGCCTTATATCTGCGTGGTAAATCCTCTCTATGTTTTTCTAACAGTCTTTTCTGGCTTTCAATAGTGATATTAGGTTTTTCAATTTTTATATCATGATGTTTATAATAAATGTATAAAACAGATCCTATCCCTACTATATAAAATCCATTTTTAGATAATAATCTTAGATAGAAATCCACATCTTCTCCATATTTTATTTTTTCATCAAAATACAAATAACCAAAAACCTCTTTTCGAAAAATACAACCACCAATACCTCCCAAAATATTCCTATTCACTACATCACCATAATCTATACGTCCTTTCTTGGGTCTAAATACTATTATACTATCATGTTTAACTCTTTTTCTAGAAGGATGGGCCCCAACACATTTCGATGGTTCATTTTTTAATTTTTCTACCAAAACCTCTATAGCGTTTTCTAATAGTTCATCATCTGAATCAACAAACAAAACATAATCACCACAGGCAGACTCTACACCAATATTTCTTGCAACACTAACACCTCTATTTTCTTCTAACGGTATATATTTTATTCGACTATCTTTATATCCATAAATCAATTCTCTAGTATTGTCTGTGGATCCATCATCAACAATTATTAACTCAAAATCACTATATGTCTGGTTTAATACACTATCTATAGCTCGTGGTAAAACATCAGCACGGTTATATGTAGGGACCACAACACTCACCTCAACCATAAATATCTACCAAAAACTAATTTTAATTATTTTTATGTCTTTAGTAATATTATTTCAAGATAAAAAATTTATCGTTATAATAATATAAAAGCAGAAAAAATATATCTTTAAAAACCTTTTTTTATGTTAAAAAATTAAATCAATATATTTAGAGGGTTCAATCAGTCTTTAATCCCGTACTTTTTTTATGATTATTTTTTGTTTTTATAAAAACTGTTTTATATTTTGTGTTTATATATCTGTTTATTTAGTTTATTATGAGGGTTGAGTTAGACTTTAGTGTTTTGAGGGACTATTAATATTTTGAGTATGTTTTTTATAGTGGTGTAATTATATGTATTTGAGGGTATAAGATAAAATAATAAATAATTTATGTCTTTTGAGCCTGAAGATATAAATCTTGGTGAACTTATCAATTACACTACTGATTTAGTTTTTGTTTTAGATGAAAAAGCTAGGTTTAGATATATTAGTCCTAGTGTAGAGCGGATATTAGGTTATAGTCAAAAAGAAATGATAGGTGATAGTGGTTTTGATTATGTTCATCCGGATGATTTAGACATTATTAAAAATGAGTTTTTTAAGGTTGTCCGTAATTCAGGATATATCGGAGGGGCTGAATATCGTGCCAAGAAAAAAGGGGGTAGATATAAATATATTGAGGTAGGGGTAGGAATGAATTAGAGAACCCTGATATTAGCGGTATACTTGGTGTTGGAAGGGATATTTCTGAGAGGAAACAAAAAGAAAAAAAGCTAAGTGAAGAACAGAACCTAAATAAGGCTCTTTTTGAGGCAGTTCCCGAAGTTATATATGCCTTTGATGAAGAGATGAATTTTATAAGGTTTAATGAAAACATCCCAAAGATCACTGGATATTCAAGAGAGGAAATAAAAGAGATGTCTCCTCTGGATTTTTTTGAGGGTGGTGATAAAAAAAAGATAAAAGAGAATATCAAGAATTTATTGGAGGGGGGGAGGCTTCTCTTACTTATGCTGATATTGTGACTAAGGATGGGGATAAGATTCCTTTTGAGTTTTCTTCTTCTAGGATAGATTATGGGGATAGTGAAACTTTTGGTGTTGTAGGTGTTGGTCGGGATATCTCAGAAAGAAAACAAAGAAAAAGAGAACTAGAGGGTTAAAAGACAGTATGAAATAATTTTTGATAATGCTCAGGATGTGATTTTTTTAGTTGATGTAGATATA
>JAHENH010000119.1 GCA_018609935.1 Halobacteriales archaeon
AACAAAGTCAGATCCTAGAATATATGCAGCTGGTGATGTAAATACGAGAAGAGAACTACTACATATAGCTAAAGAAGAAGGGAGAGTTGTAGCAGAAAATATACTTTCTGATATAAATGGTGAAAAACTAACACAGTTTAATTCAATAAATCATTTTATAGTTTTTTCTGGTCTTTCCATATATCCGTTTGCATGTCTTGGAATAACTGAAAAAGAAGCTAAAAAGAGAGACATAGACTATATATCAGCAACTAGGGAGGTAAAAAATGATGGAGTTTTTAAAACTAAAGATGTTCCATATGGACTAGCAAAATTAATTGTAAGAGAGGATGGTAGGGTTTTAGGATATCAGGGTCTACATTATCATGCAGATGTGATGGCAAAAACAATGCAGGTAATAATAAAACAAAAACAAGATATATGGGATATACCTGACAGAGCATATCATCCCACAACACCTGAAATAATAGATGGACTTTTACAGGATATAAAACAAAAAATATCATAAAATAAACTTAAAATAGATAACAATATAATTATTTAAGTTTATAAAAATATAATTGTATATATGAGTAAAACTAAAAATCAAAAGAAAGAAAATAAATGTAATATATGTGAAAAAGAATTTGACTCAGAATTCGAACTCAAAAGACACATAGAAATAGTAGGAATAATACATTAATAATGATACATAAAATAGGTTATATCTCCTATTTAAACATGAGAGGATTTTTTAGTTTAGTTTTCCTGAATTATTCTTATTTATAGTGGGTATGAAGGATAAAAGAATATTAACTGATGGTATGTTAGGGAAACTTACTCGTATTCTTAGAATGGTTGGACATGATGTTGTTTATGGTCCTGACGAAAACTTAGATAGTGATGAAGAAATAGAAAGATATGCAAAGGAAAATAATAGAATTATATTAACAAGAGACAAGGAAATTGATGGAGTCCTTATTGAATCTGTGGATGTAGATAATCAATTACAAGAAATAAAGGATCTAGGTATAGATCTATGTTTAGATAATCCAAAGAGATGTTCTGTTTGTAATTCCAAACTTAAAATAACCCAAGATAAACCTAATATAGCTCCAGACTTTATAAATAAGATTTGGAAATGTAGAAATTGTGGAAAATATTATTGGAAGGGCACACATTGGGAAGATGTAAAAGAAAGAATAAAAAATCTTGACTAAATATAATATAACTAGTTAATTAATTTTCTAAGTTTTATATTTAGTTTATTATAATTATTTTATATAGATCTAGAAAAACAGAAGCCTAATAACGTTAAATATTTTAATAAAACAACAGATGAAAGATTTAAATCTTTTAAGTTCTGCCTTTGAAGATGGGGGGGCCAATACCTGAAAAATATGGATATACAAGACAAAATATTAATCCACCACTAAATATTGAAAATATTCCAGAAGACACTGAATCTTTGGTTTTGATTATGGATGATCCAGATGCAGTAGAACCGGCGGGAAAAGTATGGGATCACTGGGTTGTTTGGAATATTAATCCTAATAAGACACAGATACCTGAAGACTGGAATCCAGAAACTGCTATAGAGGGAAAAAATGATTATGGAGATATAGGATATGGAGGGCCAAATCCACCAGATAAAACTCATATCTATAAATTTAAACTATATGCAATAGACACCACGTTAGACTTATCATCAGGAGCAACAAAAAGAGAAATAGAAGAAAAAATAGAAAACCATATTTTAGCCAAAAAAGAACTAAAAGGAACATATTCCCCCTAAATAAAAAAATCAATCTTTATTCAATATAATTTTTATTATAGATTTTATATTAAAATTTTTTTAGTTTTGTTTTTTTAATTGAATTAAGAATTTTTGAAATCATATTTTTTAGAATTATATATCTTTATAATAGTTATTTGTGAGGGTTTCAATAATGGGTTTTAAAAATGATCTGCCTAAATTTTAGGTATGTCAGAGAGAAGGGAAGGTAGGAAGCCTAAAGCAAGACTTGGGTTGCTTGATGCTACCATGATTGGTATGGGTGCTATGATTGGTGCCGGAATTTTTGTACTAACAGGTATAGCCTCAAAGATTGCAGGTCCTGCTGCCTTACTAGTATTTTTTTAAATGGAATTGTAACTACATTAACTGGATTGTCTTATGCTGAACTTGCAAGTTCTATACCAAAAAGTGGCGGAGGTTATGCTTTCGTTCGTGAAGTATTCAAAGACCTAGTATCTTTTATTATGGGTTGGATGTTGTCTTTTGCATATATGATCGCAGGGAGTTTGTATGCTCTTGGATTTTCTTCAAATTTTATAGAATTTGTCCATATATACTGGAAAGGGCTTCCTTCAGGTCCATTATTTTCTGGTTTTATTTCTTATTCTGTATTTTATGCTTTCCTTTCAATAGGATTATTTATATTGTTAAATATTCTTTCTACAAAAGCCAGTGGCGGAGCTGAAACTATTATAACAGTGGTAAAGATACTAATTCTATTAATATTTTCCATTTTTGGTGCTTTTACCGTAAAAATGGGTAATTTTGATCCATTTTTACCAGGAAATAGAGGTACTCTTTCTATATTATCAGCTATGGGTCTAACTTTTATAGCATTTGAAGGATACGATTTAATAACGACTGTAACAGAAGAAGTTAAAAATCCACGTAAAAATATCCCTAAAGCTATTTTTATAAGTTTAGTTATAACTGTAGTTTTATATTTATTGGTGGTTTTCATAGCTATAGGAAATCTAGGATATATCGAACTAGGAAATGCTGGTGAAAGAGGGATAGCAAGAGCTGCAAAAAGTTTTATGCCTTATATACCCTTGATAGGGACAGGATCAGCAGTTATAGCGTTTGGTGCGGTATTTTCAACTTTGAGTGCTTTGAATGCAGTTATAATAGCTTCAAGTCGAGTATTATTTGCAATGGGAAGAGAACAACAACTCCCAAATCCAATAGGAAAAATCAGCTCTAAATATGGGACCCCAGTTATGTCTCTTATTTTATGTTCTGTTGTTATGATATTTTCAGTTATCTTTCTTCCAATTCAAAAAGTCAGCAAAATAGCAAGTCTGTTTTTCTTACTTTCTTTTATAATAGTAAATATAAGTGTAATTAGACTACGTAGAAATCGCCCAGATATGGAAAGACCCTATGAAATGCCTTTCTATCCAATACCACCTATATTGGGTATTTTTCTAAATATAGTACTCGCATATTTTTTATTAAAAGGAGAAACACTAATAATTATACTAGGAGTTGTATGGATATCAATTGGGGTTTTATTATTCTATTCAATAAAATATAGAAATAAACAAAAAATAACAAACTAGGTATAGAAGAAAATCGTCTTTTCAATCTTTATATAATCCTGTATATATTAGTTTTAATCAACTCTAGTATCTTGGATTTTTAGATTATTATATTGTATATCCTAATACAGATTTTAACTCTGTGGATGTGCGAGGGAGCAGTAAGTCCCTTTCTCAACGAGGTACCGAAGGGAGTGAGTAGGGAGAGGATACACGGACTCCCTCGCAGATAGCATAGATATACGTAAATCGGATATAGATACTGTAACAGCGTAATTGCATGTAATGGGGTTAGAGGTGTTTACAACTGAGGATAAAAGTAAATCCTCAGCTAATAGCTCATCTTCTTCATCAGATGAAGTAGATGAAGAAACTATGAGCATTAGCTATAAATATGACGCTAATCCCACAGAAGAGCAAATAGAAAAGATTTACAAGCATTTTGATATTCACTGTAGCATCTATAATAAATCATTAGAAACTCTTGACAAATCTGATGAATTTATATCTAAATATGATATGCAAAAACATCTTACGCAGTGGAAGAAGACAAGCAATCCAGAGTTCTCTAATGTCTACTCAAAAGCTGCACAGAGAACAGTAGCCGATTATATGAAGCTATAGATGCACTTTCAGCTAAGAAAGAGAACGGGGAGAAAGTAGGTAAGCTAAGACATGAAAATTCATTCAGTAGCATAGAATATAATCAAACTGGATTTAAGATAAAAGAAGGACACATTTATCTTAGCAAGATAGGCGATATACCAATAAACTTCCACAGACCTGTCCCAGAAAAGGCTGAAGTGAAGGAAGTTGTAATTAAGGAATACAGTTGCAGTGATTGGAAAGTTATACTTCAGCTTGAGGTTCCTAAAAAGGATAAGAAAGAAATAACAGAAGATTCAGATATAGTAGGAATTGACCTGAATGCGTCCAACTTCAGCGTTGATTCTGAAGGACTAAAGATAAAAAGTCTCAAGAATATAGTTAAGAGAAAATGGAAGAGAGTTAAAAGAGCACAGAAAGACCTATCGAGAAAACAGAAAGGAAGTGAGAATTACAAGAATAACAAAAAAAGGCTAGCTAAGAAGCACCAGGAGCTACGTAATGCAAGGAGATACTTCCTTCACAAACTGTCAAGGGTACATAGACAACTACGATGTTATAGCCGTAGAAGATCTGGAAACAAAAGAGCTCAAGGAAGGTGAGTCATCAGAACTCAATATGCATATAGCAAACCATGCGTGGTCTGAGTTCACCTCTATGCTAATTTACAAAGCTTCACAAGCTGGTAAGCAAGTAATAGAGGTAGATCCCGATTACACAACTCAGAACTGCTCGAACTCGGAGTGTAGTAACAGGGTAGACAAACAGCTGCATGGAGAACTCACCAATGTGATGAGGCGGTCTCGAAGTAGACAGAGACTACAATGCAACCATGCGTCTATAACAGAGCTATAGAGCTCATAGGCAAGGGACTGGCCGAATATACGCCTGTGGACATCATGACCTCTAGGAAGCTACATAGTAGCTCTCCAAGTGGTGGTAGAAACAGGAAGCCCCATCCTCAAGGAGCGCGTCAGCGCGAGTAGGGCGGGGTAGTTCACAGAAAAACTAGAGATTATATGAATAAGAAAATCGATCTTAGAATTATAATAGTAGGAGGGGGAAGAGTAGGTACTAAAACAACTGAGTTCTTATCAAATCAGGGCCATGACATAATAGTAATTGAAAAAGATCCTGAAAAATGTAAAAAAATAAGTGATAAATATATAGCAACTGTTATCCAAGGGAATGGGTCACGTCCTAGTACTTTTATCCAAGCGGATCCAAATAAAGCTGATGTAGTAGCAGGATTAACTGGTAACTCAGCAGTTAACTTTACTGTGTGTAATTTTGCAGATAAGATAAATAGAGATATTCGAACAGTTATGAGGGTAGAAGATTCAGGAGCGAAAGACGAGTTTGAAGAGTATATTGATAGTGTTATATATCCGGAAGGAGAAGGGGGAAAAATAGCTGCAAGCGAAATAATAGGCGGGGATATTAGGTCTCTTAGTGGGATAACTGGTAAAATAGAGGTTATAAGTGTAGTAATTGGTGAGGATTCACCTATCGCTAATAAAAAACTTAAAAACGTAAATTTTCCTTCTGGAAGTTTAATTATATCAGATTATGATGGGGATAAAATAGCAAAGCCTGATTCAGTATTTGAACCTGGAGAAAGAGTTATTGTAGCATTTGAATCAGAAGTAACACAAGAAGTAATGCAGCTACTACGTGGCTAAACTAACCTATAGTAAACCAATAAAATCTAACTGATTTTTTTATTAAGACTTTAATATATCTTCTATTTATATATTTGATTATACGATTTATCTTTATCTCTTTTGGACTTATGGGAAACCAGTAAGACCTTTATTTATTAGAGAGAAGATACATTAAGGTCCCATTACTTTTCTGCGAGATATATAGAGTATGGTCAGGGTAGTTAGAATATAGGGAAAAAGTTTTTCTTGAATGTGTTTTATTTTTTATCTATTAGAGTGGAAGATATGAGTGCATTTAATGTTTTTAGAAAGATAGTTGAAAAACAGGGACAGATCGAGGAAATAATTGATAATTTGGATAAGATTGAAAAAGTTACTAAAGATGCTCCAGAACTTATTGATGAGGTTGATGAGATTACAGATAGAGTTGTTAATGTAGAAAATGAAGTCAGAAATCTTACTGATGAAGTGAGAAAAACTACCGAAGAGATACAGCTTAGAGTTGAATCAAGGCTTGAAATAGCTGCTACTATTGGCTTTTTATCTCTTGGTATAGAAAGGATTGTAAATGATTTATATATAAGTGGGGGAGCTTTTGTTTTTTTATCTTTAATTTTTGCTGTTGGGCTTATAGATACCATTCTTAAAAAGAAAAAAGATTTAGGATATATTTTTATAAAAAATCTTTAAATAAATTTAAAAAAAGAAGATATATTTGTTTTTTTATCTGTTTTTCATATATTTTTCTCCTTTTTGGGATATTGTATAAATTTGTTCTTCTCTTTTTAGTAAGTTTTTATCGTTTAGTTTTTTACATCTTCTTTTTATGTAGGTTATTTCATAATCTAGGTATTCTGATATTTTATGAGGTGTTAGGTATTTATCTCTATCATATAGTATACCTAGTATGGATATATCTATCATTTCTATCCAATCTGATATATCCTCTTTTTCTTTAGAATTCTGCATAGAATAATATGTGTTGTTCCAGATATAAATTAGTTTTTACTTTTATCTGTTTGTCTAGATGTATTTGTTTGTTGATTTATTCTATTTTTTGTAAAAGTAAACATATACCCTAATAAAGTATTAGCTTTTTATTTTTAGTTGGACAAAATAGAAGTTATTTTAAACGTCTATCGAATATTGTTTTTAAGATGGCGCATAAAAATCTTGATAACAAGATTTTAACTAAACTCTTAGAAGACGGAAGAGCAAGCTTCAGAAGCATAGCAGACGACCTAGACGTATCAGTAACCACAATAAGTAACCACGTAGACACAATGCAAAAACAAGGAATAATAAAAGGATTCAAACCAATACTAAACCACTCAAAGATAGGCTATACAGTTACATGTGTACTAATGATAAAACCAGAAGGACAAAAAATAGAAGAACTCACAGAAGAATTGGAAAATAAGGAGAATCTTACTGATGTCTATGAAGTAACCGGAGACTTCGACCTAATAGCAATAGGAAAATTCAAAGACACAGAAGACATGAACAGAATGATAAAAGAAATACTAAACCACGAAAGTGTTAACGAAACTAATACGAATGTGGTATTATCAAACGTAAAAGAAAACGCAGAAATAAAACTAAACTAAAAACATAAACACTCTAAATACCAAAATCTAAAAAAACAAATCCAAAATCAAAGAACTAAAACTATTTTACTATTAAAAAGGTTCCAAATCTTTTATTTTTAATCGAACATAAATAATAACCTATTTAAATATATATATCTAAGTTATACTTGCGTGTTGAGTCCAAAACCGCACGTGTTTTTTATACACGTACTATAACTCTTAACCTAACCTAAAAATTATTTCTAATTTATAATAAAGGGTCTACAGATATGACAGCGAGAGTGCTTCGGGCCTTGACCGAGGGGGGATCACTTCAGAGTATTTAAATATCTTGTGTCGTATATTTGTTAAGCGTCGTGAGGGAACTTAGAGACCCTAAGTTGAAGCGACTGTTCAGAGGGGATGTGTCACCCCCTCAAAACACATAGAGGTTGAGACAGGTAACATCGGGGCCTCTGGACAGTCCGACCCGACTACTCGTCACCGTTTGAGCAATAGCAAAGGAGCAGGGGTGTTCACCCCAAATCTCTGGG
>JAHENH010000120.1 GCA_018609935.1 Halobacteriales archaeon
AATTCCCTCTTATTCCCTCTCTTGTTAGTGGCACTAAGATGGAAGGTATTATAGATAAGATGAATGAATATGGAGTAGATGAACTAATATTTGACTCTGGATCAAAAGTATCAGGTGTACAGACTACTAATATATTTGACGGTAATGGTGTCTTAAAGAAAGACGCTCCCCTAAATACTATGGAACTTGACAATAGGTTCTGGAGGAGACAGCAAAAACTTCCTCATAAAGGTATACATGATATGCTGGTCCCTTCTCAACCTACTAGAGTATCTTTCTTGGATCTTAATATGGAAGCAGATTATAATGTAGGGGATTCATCCATGAAGGGTAATGATCTTATAGAGCACAAAAAGAAAGTAGAGAACGCTATTACAAATATTAACAGTTCAGAGATCATTGAACGTTGGGAAGTAGATCCCACAACACTTAAACCCAATATTAATAGTTTATATAAGGATCTCTTGGAGAGACATCGTAAATCTTCTACAGAACTTGTAAAATCTATAGAAGATACAATGGAGAAAGGAAGACCTCCTGAATCAACAGGGATGTCCGAGAAGATACAACAAAATCTTTCTTCTGTACTTTATAATAATGTCCTTAGAGTTAAACAATCAGGTGGTCAATTTATTCAAGTATCAGGAGTTGGATTTGAAAAGACAGAGGCTTCTGTAAGATCTAGAGTAAAGAAACATAAGGAAGATATTCTTTGGCTTAATGATGGAAAACTTAGACCTCCTGTTGTAGAGAAGGATGGAGTTTCTTCTTCAGGTGTACTTCTTCCTCATAGTATTTTTAAAGAGATCAAGGATAAAAATCCCGATCTTTCTGATGAAAATGTAATAAAAAAGATCAATTCTAATCCTGATATTTTAAAGGGTATTGCATCAAGAATACCAAATCAGTCCATTGCATCAAATGATAGTGTTGAGATCGTAGGTATACTTCCTCCTGAAGTGGGAGATACTATTGTTCAGTATAGAGATAAACCTACTAAAGATGGATCTGACTTTGACATTGACAAAGTATTTCTACTGCTCCCCAATTACACTATAGATAAAAATGGAGATCCTAGGTATATTAAATTCCTTACAGAAGAGAATTCTTCTACAGAACAGAGAGCTAAAGAACTTATAAAGGATCCTAAAGCTCTATTCAATTTTCTCAATAGTTATGTAGATCCTAAAAATGCTAAAGATATAAAGGAATATGTAATAGAACAAAAGAAAAGGATTACTGATGCACTTAAAGAAAAGGATCTTCTAAAGGACACAGAAGCACTAAAAGAAGAATTAGAATCTAACGAATCAAAAGTACTTGATCTTCATGAACTTCAAAAAGAAGCAGCTAATAGATCAAAAGAGGCACAGAAAATATTAGAGGATGCTAATGAAAAATTGGATGATCTTATAGAAGAGGATATAGTAGAAATTATAAATAAAAATGACATACCAATAGAAGAGCAAAATACTACTAAGGCTCTTGAAAATAGAAGAATAGAACTTTATAGATCAGTACTTGAACATCCCAGTAGATATACTGATGTAATAGATCCAATTGATAGTCCTGATCTAAAGAATGATATATATAGTCTTTTCCCTAAAAAGGAAAAAAATGATCTAGAAGGATTTGCTCCTTCCTCTCAGATAGGTGATCTATTTACTTTCCAAGAGGGAAAAGAAGGTATCGGTATTACAGCACTAAATATTACTGATCATCAACTTTCTCAAGTAGCAGGAAGAACTATAAAAACTAGAAATATAGATGAAGAAGAGGATATATCTGGTCTTGTAGATGAAGTGGATCCAGAGGGTGTTCCACTAGATAGAAAAGAAGATACCAAAGGTAGAAAGATCTCTACTATTCTCAGTTATTATGCAAACGCATATCTTGATATTCAAGATGATCCCTTTATTACAAGGGGTAATCATAATATGGAAACAGCTGATGCAACTTTCTTAATGCTTAGAGCAGGAATTCCTTATGAATGGGTAAATAGATTTATAGCACAACCTGTTCTAGTTAGATATTATAATGAACTAAGAAAGAACAGATCTAAGTTAAAGAATGTTCCTTCAAAAGCATCTGAGATAAAAGGGGGAATAGAAAATCAATTACTTTCTAGATTAAGTGAAGAAACTAGTCCTGAAACTAATAAAAAGACTCCTGGAGAATTCAGTGAAAGTGAGTTAGAAAAGATGGTAGGAAAGGATCTTTTTACTATGAACGATGATCAAATAAAGGATCAGGTATCAATACTTAGATCTTTCTTTACACTTTCTCAAAATGCAGCTAAATATAATAAGGATATAATGCTTGCTACAAGGACTGCAACAGATCCTAGAAAAGACGCTATATCCATTAGTTCTAAAGAAAAGAAAGTAAATAATCTATTAGACAGTGAGATAAAAGACAAGGATCCAGTATCAGGTATAGAGGATGCTATGGATAAAACTAGTGAAGGGAACAATACTGATAAGTATATAAGAAACTTTAGTCATATGTTCTCAAATAAATTCCTAGCATCAAATCCAGAAGTAATTAAAGTAATAGATGATATAATAGGTTCTAATTCAGACAATAGTGTTACAAATGTAAAGGCAGCTGAAAAAGTAAGTAGAGCTATTAAGGGATATTATGCTCTGACCAATACTGAGATGCATCTTGATAGTGATCAACTAAAGGAGATGTTCTTTGGGGATAATGCAACTGCTAAGAAATTATATAAGATTAAATATACTGAAGGATATAAAGATAACCTTAAGGATCTAGAACTTTTTGAACTTCTTAATCCCAATATTTCTAATACAAATTTATTACCTTCGTTCATAGAGAAAGATGATTCAATGGGTATTCCTATATCAAAACAGAATGCTCTTATAGAGAGTTGGGAAAAACTTCATGAATTGGACCCTGAATTCTCTAAGGAACTTGCAAAACACACTTTCTATAGATCTGCAGATAGAAATACTTTATTTGATTTTACAGATCTTATACCAGATACAGTATATGAAGATCTAGCTGTACATGAAAAATTCGATGACAATAGTATAGTCAGTGCTCATTCTAAATTGGATTCTGCAAAGGACTTTATAGCAAAGAATATGTGGGATGATAATGATCTAATAAAATCTGTAAATTTGAAAGATGTTGAAAAGTCTCTAAACAATAGAGCAAAGACAGAAGCAATATCAATAAAACAAGAAACGACCAATGCTTATATTGGTAAAAACTCATTTGGACAACATATTTTTGCTGATTATATAAGAGTAGATAATGATAAATTATTTAAACATATTGGAATATCTTATGATAAGGAAAATGATATTTATAGAGCTCATTATATAAGAACTAATAAACTAGGATATAAAAAGAATGGTAGAAAAGTATTTGAGGTAACAGATTCTCATAAGAAAAGTATATTCAATTCTATTAGTAAAGATCGCTTAGATAAGATCCATAAAGCCTCTGAAGAGATTCAGAAAATAACAAGATCTCCTTATAATGAAAGCACTGAAACTACAGGTACAAAAAAGGTAGAAGAAACTCAACAGGAAACAGTTAGTGAAGAAGGAGAAGATGCAGGAGAAGCCTCAAATAAAGGAAAGGAGAATCCTAATTTAATTCTTGTAGGGGGTGAAAGTTCTCAACAATACTATGAAGGAGATATAACACCTGAAGAAAATACAATATTTGTGTTTGGTAGTAATCCTGAAGGTAGACATTCTGGCGGGAATGCTAAAGTTGCAAGGACTCGATTTGGTGCTAAGTATGGACAATCAAGTGGTTTACAAGGAAACGCTTATGGGTTAATTACTAAGGATTTAATGGGTTATGGAAGATTTGATAGAAATAAACTTAAAACGGATAAAAATGGAGAAGTGTATTATATTGCTGATGGCGCAAAATTTTATTCTGATCGAATAGAATACTTAGGAAGAAGATTTCATAAAATAGATGATGGAACTGCAACTAAAGGTAAAATAAACGGGAAAGAATGGTTACATAAATTACCTTCTTCTTTTATACAAGAAAAGATTGCTGAATTTTATGAAGTGGCTAAGGCTTATCCAGAAAAACAATTTAAAGTTGCTTACAATAAGCCTGTTAATACAAAGTCTTTAAATGGTTACACTGGTTCAGAAATGATTGAAATGTTCAATCAAGCTGGAGAAATTCCTCCTAATGTAATTTTTAGTAAGAAGTGGTTTGATACTGGAAAATTAAATATTCAATCTAATGAAAACCAAATTGAGGATCATTTAGGTTTCAAGCTTCCTATAGATAAAACAGGTAAAGATCAAGGTAAAGCCGATTTAGCAAATGCTTTTATAGGGTTTGGGGTATCTAATAGAAAAAGTTCTACTGGACAATATTTAGAAGCTGCTAAGAAACAAGGAATACCTACAAATGAAGAAATAGATCCTAATGAAAATACTGTAGCTTTTGTATCTGTACCTTCCGAGGGTTCCCAAAATACTAAAATAATCAGACAGGCTAAAAGAGTATTAGATGCTGGCGGTTCTATTATAATGGATAGAAGTGGTACTTCTTCTGGACAGTCTCACTCGTCTTTTAACAAAAAAGGAGAAGGGGCAGTACAAGATGCTTTAGGTAGACCTACAGGACAAACTTCACAAGGATATAATTATTGGGGTAAAAATCCAGAAAACCAAAGAAAAGAAGCTGCTGCAAGAGCTTATAAAGATTGGCTGGAAGGTTCAAGAGATACAGAATTATTACCAGAAAAAAGACAATGGATATTAGATCAAATAGAAAATCCTAATTCAGAACTTAATCAAGCATTAGCAAAAGGTAAGCCTTTACTTTATATGAAAGAAGGTCAGGATTATTATTCTCATGCTGATGCTTTGAAAGAAATAA
>JAHENH010000121.1 GCA_018609935.1 Halobacteriales archaeon
ACGATTATCGTGGAAGTAGCTATAATAGAGGTCAAACAAAGAGGGCTTATGACTATGATCAGTGGTTCTATGATGATCACCTTGATGATCATGGATACTATGGAAGAAGTGCAGGTTATCTTCCATTTGGGAATACAAGTGATAAAAATAATAGTTCTGAAAATGACTATACTGATGTGACCAGTTCATTCTCAATGACATCTAAGGATAGTCTAGGGAATCAGACCAAAGTTGCAGATGTACGTGTCATGAATGATCTATATGTAGAGTGTGATGTCTTTCAAGTAGGTAGTAATTCTAATCTTAGAGAAATTATCTACGAAGATGATTACTACTGTAACAGTAGAAATATGTGGGTAAAGGTACTTGTATACAATGATGGTTCATTTAAAGAAGAACGATCAAATATAAAATCAGCTCAAGAAGAAAGTAACGATCAGAATGAAACAAATGAAGATGAAATAGAAGAAAGTATTGTAGAAGCTGTTACACTTACTGAACAAGTGTACGATAATATGAGAGAACTCCGTAGAATGGATGCATCTGTAGATGATGCAATAGTAAAGGATATGGAAGATCTATATAATGTGATCCTAAGTGTAATGAATCTTTCTGCAACAAAACAATAATATTATGGATCTAAGTAAATTTAAATTTTATTATGAAGAGGGTGGAAAAATTGAGGAGGCTCTTCTTGAAGAGCTTTCTGTAGAATTTTTATCGAAGTTTGTTCCCATTATTAAATATAGGGGAGATTTGACTATCAAACTTGGTTCCTTTTTCCCTGTTTCATATAGAGGGTGTAAAATATTTTCCAGTAGTAAGGTAGCCAATAAGATGAGATTTTATGAGAATCCTTATGATGGAAAATACTATAAGAAAGAGACAGTAGACAAGAGAATAAATGAGAAACTTCCCAAAAGACCTGTAGCTAAACTGGGATTTGATTTTACTGCCTCCATACTAGAAGAAGATCCTGAGATAAACAGATTTATGGGTATTGATTCTCCTTCTTTTAGAGTTTCTGGAGGAATGAGATACAAGTTTGGAGTTGAAATGGAGACTTCACAGGGATTTATTCCTAGTTTTGTTTATAGAAATAATCTTCTTAATCTAGAATGTGTTAAAGAGGGTTCATTGAGACTTCCTTCCAGTGAAAGAATAGAAGGAGTTGAGATCATTGGTGGAGAATATGTAACAGGTCCACTTATAGGAGATACTGGGTTTCATAATCTTTATAGATCCTGTAAGGAAGTTTCTTCTAGATGTAAAGTAGATAGAAGATGCGGATTTCATGTACATATAGGCTATACTCAATTCTCAAAGGAGTTCATTATTCTTTCCTATATTCTTGCAGAGAAAATGGAGAAGGAATTCTTTAGTATAGTTCCTCCATCAAGGAAGGGAAACTCATATTGTCAGTTCTTATATAAACATAAATTTGATAGAGTTATCAAAGAACATGGATATAAGTATGGGATAGAGATAGCCTATGATCATCTATTTGTAGATGTAGCTAATGGTAAAAGACCTGGTCCTGGTTGTAATAAGAGAACTCCTCATCCTCAGGGAAGGTATACAGGACAATATGGTAGAGAAGATGGAAGAGATGGATTATATAGATATATGTGGTTCAATATCGTTCCATCTATATTTAATATGAAAAGGGCGGTCATAGGAAATGAAGTCTCTCCTGAAGATCCATTTACTCTAGAATTCAGACATCATAGTGCAACTACAAGTTTTCTAAAGATAAAGAACTTTGTTCTTATCTGTATGTGCTTTACAAATTTTGTAGAAAACAATAGAAAAAGGATCATAGAAGGAGAAAATATTACTCTAGAAGAATTAGTGAGGGCTTCTCCACTAAACAGTAGGAGAACTAATGATCTTATAAACTATATAGGAAAAAGGAAGAGTAAATTTTCACCTAAAGAACCTCCTCAACAAATAGAAGACAGAGAACTAGACGAAGATAACAGTGAGAAAGAGAAAGATAAACTCTCTCTAAAAGATCTAATATAATGACACGAGATAAGAGACAGGATCAAATAGTAGATAAATTTGTCCAAAGTGATGGCAAGAATATTCTTATTGGAGCTACAGGATTTGGAAAATCCAATGTAGGTATTAAACTTATCAAAAAATTAGCTCCTAAGAATATATTAGTCATCACACCTACAAATTCTCTCAAGAAACAATGGGAAATACTAATGGAACGAGAGACTAGTAGGAATTACAAAATAAAAGTGGTAAACACTGCTATAAAGGAAGAATATTCCTGTGATCTCTTGATATTGGATGAAGTTCATCGCTATAATGGTCCTGAGTTCTCTAAGGTGTATAATATAAGATCCAATTATATATTAGGTCTTACAGCTGAAATAGAGGAACCTCCTCTTCCTATACTTGATAGGGTAACTGCTGAAGAATGTAGAGAGAATGAATGGATCAATGATCATTTTGTTTTCAATATGGCAGTTCCTCTTACAGAAAATGAGAGTCTAGAATATGACAGAGTTCAATCTACTTATAAGAGATATGAAGGTCTTTTAGGTGGAAAGTTCAATGCTTTTAAAAGAGCTGGTGAACTAAAAAAGTATGCTAGAGTTAAGAAGCATCCCAACGAGTTCAGAAGAAATAAATATTCTGAATTCTATAAAAAAACTTCTAGCATAGATCCAAGTAAGATGGATAACTATAGAGAACTAACTGAAAATGAAATGGAGAGACTCTATAGTAAATATCAGAACTCTGTTGTATTCTGGAGAATGATGCAAAAGAGAAAGCAGATATTGTGTAATGCAGAAAATAAAGTAAATGCTTGTTGGGAAATAGTTAATAATTTTCCCGATAAAAAGTTCATTATTTTCTCAGAAACTATTAAATTTGCAGATAGAATAGCTCATCATTCAAATATTATCAAGTATCACTCTGGTATGTCAAGATCCAAAGCTAAAGAAGCTTTGGAAGAATTTAAAGAGAGTGATCACACGAATATAGTTTCAGCTAGATCTCTTAATGAGGGAGTTAATGTACCTTCCTGTGATGGAGGTATTAATGCAGCTGGTAACTCTAAGAAGTTGGATAATATACAAAGGAAGGGGAGAGTTCTTAGAAAGAAAGAGGGGAAGATCTCTATATTCATTAATCTTTTTATTCCTGATACACAGGATGAGAAGTGGATGGAGAGAAGACAGAAACAGACTGAAGTCCCCTTCTATGTATCTGATGTTGAAGAAATAAAAAGAATAATAAATGAACATAGTTGAAATAGATCTAGATAAACTTAAAGAATATCCTTATCTAGAAATAAACACTTTATTGGTATATCAATTATTATGTCAGAAAAGATATTCTGATCTAGAATTTCTTGTGGATATATATGAAATAGGTGAAATAACGTTAAAAGTTATAGAAGATATAGGGTATATTAAAGTACCGTGGGAAAAAGGTAAATACTTAAGGGATATAATACCTTATATAGAGGTACTTGTAGAGAAAGAAGAAAAGGTAGAAGACTGGATACAGGATTGGAGGTCTTTATTTCCTAAGGGAGTGAAGACCTCAGGTTATCCTGTTAGAGGATCAAAAGGAGGATGTATAAAGAAGATGAAAAAATTCATGAAAGAGCATCCAGATGTTACAAAAGAGCAAATATATGAAGCCACAAAGAATTACATAGAGAAAAAGAGAAGAGAGGGGTATAGTTGTACAAAGGTAGCAGATCATTTTATAGAAAAAGATAAGAGTTCAATTCTTGAATCTTACATAGAAGAACTGGGAGAAGAGGAAGAGAATTCTTCTATTAAAGAGGATGTCTAGATATGAGCTATTTTGAGAAGACTCTTGAGACAATAGAGAAAAATAAGGAGATCAAAGAACAAGGAGGATTCAATTGTATTCCCTTTGGATTTGATAGGTTTGAGGAATTTCTACCCGGTATTATGCAAGGGACTTACTATATAGTCACTGCAAATAGTGGAGTGGGAAAATCTCAACTAGGGAGACAGATGTTTATTATGAATCCTTTCGAGTTTCTAATGGAAAGAAAGGATTTTAACCTCAAGATCTTCTTTTTTTCTCTTGAAGAGTCAAAAGAGGAACTTATCACTTCTCTTATATCTAATAAACTTTACAGAGATTATGGAATAATCGCTGATAAAAAACAACTTCGATCTATAGGTAAGAAGAATATACTCACAGATGAATATCTTGAGAAAATAAAAGAAGTAAGATCTTATTTTGAGAAATTGGAAGATCATCTAGAAGTAATAGATGGATCTATCAATCCTTATGGAATATATACAAGACTTAGGGAATATGCAGAGAAAAATGGTAGAACAGTATATGAAAAAAAGAGTTTCTATGATGAAAAGAGAGGCTCTTCATATACAAAAGAAATACCTACTGACTATATTCCCAATGATCCTAATGAATATGTCTTGTGTATAGTTGATCATATTTCTCTATTAAGACCTGAATCAAGACATAATGGTCTTCATCAAGCTATAGGAGATCTTTCTTCTAATTACTTTGTAGGTCTTAGAAATAGATATAATTTTTCTATTGTTAATATCCAACAGCAAGGAGCAGAGAGTGAATCTAAACAATTTACTATTAAAGGTGATCAAATAGAGGAGAAACTTGAACCATCACTTTCAGGTCTTGGAAATAATAGAGAAACACAAAGAGATGCTGATGTAGTGATCGGTCTTTTTGCTCCACATAGATATGGTGTAGAGGATCATGCTGGATATGATATTAATAAACTAAGGGATAATTATAGATCTCTTAGTATTCTTAAAAATAGAGATGGAGAAAGTGATAAGAGAATAGGTCTTTATTTTGATGGTCGGGTAAATTTCTTTAAAGAACTTCCTAGACCAAAAGATAAAGAAGGAATTGAAAAAGTTATGAAATTTATAGAAAATCAGTATTAATGGCAAAAGGAGTATTAATCGTAGGATCTTCAGGTACAGGGAAAAGTGCTTCTATTAGAACACTTGATCCCTCAAAAACTTTTATTATTAATGTGCAGGGGAAGGAGTTGCCTTTTAAGGAATCCAGTAAATATCAACTTTCAGATATTAAAGAGGGTCCTCCTAAAGAAGGTAATATGGTCTATACAGATGATGTAGAGACCATTAATAAGGTCCTTAAGTATATATCAGAAAATAGGACCGACATTGAGAACGTAGTGATAGATGACTGGCAGTATTGTGCTGCTAATGAATTTATGAGAAGGAGTGAAGAAAAAGGATTTGATAAGTTCACTCAGATAGGTAAAGGTATTTGGAAAGTTCCAAATACTGTGAGATCACTTAGAGAAGATCTTAAAGTGTTCTTTACAAATCATTCAGAAGAGGCAATGGATGCTGTTGGTAATAGGTATCAAAAAGCAAAGACCATTGGTAAACTTGTGGATGATAAAGTAACACTAGAAGGTCTCTTTAGTATCGTCCTTTTTACTGAAGTAGAGAGAAATAAAGAAGAGGGGATCAAGTATTATTTCCTAACTCAAAATACTGGAGATAATACAGCTAAATCTCCAATGGAGATGTTCGATGATCTTAAGATCCCCAATGATCTCAATGCAGTATCTAAAAGGATAGATGAATATTACGGTGTAGTTGGCGAAGAAGCAGCTAAAAACTAAGTTGAATTTAAAATTATAATTTTATGTACGGTAACGTAAAAGCAGACGATGTACAAGGAGACAGTACATTTGTAAAACCTGTAGCAGGATTTGTAGACAATGTAGAAATTACATACTTTGGACTGGGAACGGATAAAGAAGGGAATGTTTCTGAAAATAGAGCTGAACTTCATCTCAAACAACCAAATGGAGCAGTGATAAGGACAGCTTTCTTTGAACCTAGTGAAAGTGATAATCCTAAAGCTCCTAGTTATGATGATCAGATGACAAATCTTTTTGCTTCTCTTAAACATGTTGCTACTAAGGTGGATCCTGATAGCAATCTAGTAGCAGAAGCTCAAGAAAATTCTTCTGATTTCAAGTCCTTTATCAATTCTCTTTCTCTTAAGATCAAAGAGAAATTGGGAGATAAGAATTTCAGAGTAGCATTCACATATGATAAAAATGGATATGTGAACGTAAGGAAGTTCCCTAACTGGATCGAAAGTATGGAGACTCCAAGAGAAGGAACGATCCTTGGATGGAATCCGAAGTATGATTCTGTTGAACCTCCTGTTACAAATGGTGCATCTGAATCAGTTTATACTGAGGACAATAATGCAGACACACCTGATTGGTAAGTAATATAGGGGGTGAGGGAGTACCTCACCTCCTTTTTATTTCTCTATATAATGTACGGGATCAATGTTATCACAAAAGAAGATATACTAAGACTAAGAAGTGAAGTAGAACTTTGGGATCTTTATATAGAGGGATTTATTGAACCTTATATTCCTTTTTGTTCTGAAATAAGAGAAGATAATAATCCTTCCTGTTGTATACAATACTGGAGAGGAGGACTTATTTATAAAGATTTTGGTACAGGAGAAAGTTATAATATCTTTTCCTATGTATCTACTAAGTATGGACTATCTAAGAAGGAAACATTAGAAAAGATCTATAAAGATATAACAGAGGGAAAGGAAAAAGACAATACAACTCCTTCATTAAAAAATAGAACAAAAGAGTACAAGGAAATAAGAATAAGAAGTAGGAGATGGAATAATACTGTAGATAAACAGTATTGGGGTTCTTATGGACTTAGTACAAAGATCCTAGATCATTTTAATGTAATTCCTTGTAGATTTATTACTATAGGAGATAGTATTATTAGAGCTAGTCGTAGTAATCCTATTTATGCTTATAAAATAGAGGATAGATTTAAGATACTAAGACCTTATAGTGATATAAAGTGGTTATCTAATGCCACTAAACATCATGTACAAGGAATGGAACAACTAACTTCTTCAGAAGAGGATCTTTATATAACTACTTCTCTTAAGGATGTAATGGTCTTATATACTATAGGAAAGGCTTCTATAGCTCCACAAAGTGAGACAAGTCTAATACCAAAGTATATTATAGATCATCTAAAAGAGAGATTTAGAAATATTTATACTATCCCTGATAAAGATAGTACAGGAGAAAATTTCTCTAATATGTATATAGAGAACTATGGTATTTATCCTATACATATTAGAACTGATCATAAAGATCCAGGAGAAATAGTAAAAAATACAAGTTTAAATAACCTAAAAAAATTAATTGAAGATGAGAACTGTAAAAGATTTCAGTATAAATAGAAATAGAGGCACTATTTTGTATTCTAGTGTTAATAGGAGCTGTTATGATATAGAGGGAACAAAGACCTGGTGTACTTTTAAAACAATTATTAATCCTGCATTCCTGAGAGTACTAAAGTTAACTGATCCCAGTGAAGTTATGCATGAAATAATAAGTTCTAATGGATTTATTATTCTTGAAGTAAGTACTAGTGTAATTGAAGATTACAGTAAAAAAATGTTCATAGGACAAAATAAACATTATATAGATGACGATGTAAAGATGGCAAAGAGAAATAACTGTAACTGGATTAGATTCGCTCTAGAATGTTATGGAGCTGCAGAAGTTAAAATAGATGAATCCGATGACTACAAGAATTCAGCAACAGTTTGAAGAAGGGTGGTTTAATGAACTAAAAAATTTTCTGGATTCTGATGAATTTGATAAAATATTAAAAGAGGTCTATTATATATCAAAGAGAGGTAATAAAATACTCCCTACTTTTGAGGAAACATTTAATGCATTTAAATATTGTCCATTCAATAAGACTAAAGTAGTAATACTAGGTCAAGGACCATATCCAGATCCAAAACATGCTCATGGACTTGCATTTTCATCTAAGTCAGAGTTCTCTACTCCAGCTTCTCTAAATAATATTTTCAAAGAGATAGAAAATGATGTCTATGGAGAGATGAAATTGGATCAAGATCCAAATCTTATTAGATGGGCAGAACAGGGAGTACTACTTTTAAACACTTCTCTTACAATAGATATTACAAATAAAACAGAACATCAAAAATTATGGGAACCCTTTATAAAGAAAGTACTAGATAAACTTCCAATTAAGGATATAGTGTATATATTATGGGGTAAGCATGCTAAGAAGTACAAGGATCTTATGAATTTTACTAAGACCGATCTCATCCTTGAATCTCTTCATCCTTCACCTCTTTCTGCACATAGGGGATTCTTTGGTAATAAACACTTTTCTAAGACCAATGAACATTTAAAAAAATTAGGAAAGGATCCAATAGAGTGGTAACTTTTATCCATGATCATTATATTTGTATTATGGAAATTTTTATCCCCTATAATGTCCCATCCTCTAAAAATTCCAAGGTCAAGGGAATCTATATGTCCCCTCCGGTTAGAAAGTATCTACAAAAACTTGGAATAAGAGGATATTCTATATCTAAAAAAGAGGTTACTGAATACGTAAAGAGAGAAAATGTATTCAGAGAAAAGATCTCTCATTTAGATATGGATAAAAGTAAACTACATAAGATATATTTTCATTTTGTAAGGGACAGTAAAAGAAAATTTGACTTTCATAATTGTTGTCAGATAATTGCAGATCTTATGGTCTGTCATGATGTTATAGAAGATGATAATATGGATTATTTTCTTCCTGTTCCTTATAAAAGAGATGGTAAATATTATTCTGTAGATAAAGATAGTCCTGGTGTTTACATTAAAAAAGAAGAAGTATGAAATATCCTGTAAGATTTAAGCAGAAAGTACTGAAGACATTTAAAGATGGAAGACTCCTTAAGATCTTTCTTGCAATGGGAGGAGGTAAGGATAATAAAGTGAGGTATATTATAGAGGATTCTTTGGATGATAATAAACTATTCTCAACAAAGATAGATAAGGATAAAATAAGATATGAAGTAAAGGATAAAAAAGAATATGATAAAAGGAAGGAATTATATGGAGAATTTATTGAACTATTAAATCACCATTTAGATGAGGGATAAGAGTATTCATAAATTAAGTCCATCTGATCTTAAGCTACTGGATAAACATCCAAGACTTCTTAAGAAAAAGATGGATGGAGAAGAGGTAGTAAGTGATAGTAGACTCCTTAAGATAGGAACTGGTGTAGATATTCTTCTTACAAGAGAAGATCCTGGAAAGGAATTAGCAGAAGAATTTGAACTAATAGATCCTGGTATTAAACCCAAGGGTCAAATGCTGGATCTGGTACATAAGGTATCAGAGACAGTGAATGCTGAAAAAGTAAGTGAAAGTCAAATATCCTTTGAAGATATTCTTTATAGTTGTTATAATGAAGTAGGATTTAAAAGAGATAGTTTTGAGAAAATAAAAGAAAGATTTGAAGAAGAAGCTAGAGAATATTTTGAAAAACTAACTAGTAGTAGCAGACTAATAACAGTAGACGACGAGTACAGGATGCATGTACTTGCAGAGAAGTTGGAAAAAGATCCTATGACATCTCATTATCTTAAAAATGATGAAGAAAGTGAACTTTATTTTCAAAAAGAACTGTCTTTTAGTCTAGATAAAGATATTACTTGTGAAGGAATAGCTGATATTGTAAGAGTTGATCATAAGAACAAAAAAGTTCATATAATTGATATTAAAGTTACATCTTATTCTATCTCAAATCCAATGAAATTGATATTGGATAAGAGATATGACCTTCAGATGAGATGTTATACAAAGGGACTTTTGTCATCTGGTATTGCAGAAAAGTTTGGATACTATATAGGAAATCCTATAATGCTTTTTGTTAATGAACCTTGGGAAGATACTAAAGCAGTTGAATTAGAAGATCCAGAAAATAAAACAGAAAGAGGAGGATACGTAGAAGGTAGATATATTAAGGGTATTGATTATCTACTGGATGATTATAAATTCCATATAAGCGAGGATCTATGGAATCATAGAAAAGAAGTGTATGAAAACGGAAGAGAAATTGTAAGTCTATGAGTATGAAGAGTCAATTGGAGAGTGTAGATCATCTACCCACTAAAACATTTATATATGCTCTACCGATGATAGGAGAAAAGAAGAAAAATTTTATTAATATACAAAATTGTTTCTTATGGAATGAAGATTATCCAAGTTATAATGGGTATAATATATTCCCCATTTTTCTTCATTCAAATAATGAGATCTATCAGAACTTTATAAGATCATTAGAAAATGATCCTAGATGTCTATTTTACTATAATGCAGATGATAGACATAGAATGTTCTGTATAGAGATTCCTGATAAGTATAAGGAAGAAATGGACAAATTTAAGATGTCCATGTATTCTAAAATGTCAGACAGCTATAAAGAACATATTCTAAAATTTCATGGAGCAACTCCAACCCATGATATAGGAAGAGTTCTTTATAGAGATGAAAAATTATATCAGGAAAAAGAGAATGAACTAAGAGTTAGTATTCCAAGGGATAATGAGATCGCTTCTGTTCTGAATCCAAATGTTGAGACATATACTAAGGATCTCAAGCAATTTGAATATAAATCTAGTTCATCAACAAGTATAGCTTAATAAATGGGAGGGGTTATCCCCTCCCATAATTTATATTTTATGATAGTAAAAAATTCTATAAAAACTCCAGACGGAACTGAGATTATATCAAAGCATAGACACGATATGATATGTCATGTAGATAGTACTACAGGAAAAGAGTATTGTGTTGATGGTGGTTATGATTATTTAAGAAGAGTAGGTCCTTCTGATTTTGAGGATACATCCATTACTATAAAAGAAGAAGAGATCGAGGACAGTATAGATACTATTAGAGAAAATATGTATATATCTCTTGCAGGAGGAGAAATACTTATTAAAGATGTTCCAAAAGGAAGTCTAGAACAATTAAAGGAAAAATTAGACCGTAGTTCTATTACAAGACTTGATGGTAATCTGAAAAAAATTATTAATATTGAACTCTTAAAAAGAATGGAAGATAATGAATAGTGATCCTATAAATCCTTCTCACTATAAGACAGATAGTGGAGTGGAATGTATAGATATTATAGGGGATGTTGAGTTCTGTGTAAAAAATGCTATAAAATACATATGGAGAGCAGGAAAAAAGGGAGATGAATTGGAACAATGGGGGAAAGCTTATTGGTATATCTTGTATGCTATTGATACATTAAAGAAAGATTTTGAAACATCTTATGTTATTGAAAAAGAAGAAACAAAAGAAAAACTCAATTTTCTTAAAGAGGCTTTTAAATATAGTGA
>JAHENH010000122.1 GCA_018609935.1 Halobacteriales archaeon
CAGGATTCAGGAAATTCAGAAGTAATGCATTCCGACGATTACGGCCATATGGGATGGAACATCTTTCATTCTCCCTTTATTATAATCCTTTTAGTAATAGCTATTTTAATATTAATAGTGGCATTACTAATCAAAGAGGTAAGTAAAAAGGATACAAAACCAAAAAAATAATTAAAGAATAATAAAAATGGAAAATAAAGATTACAAATATAAGAAACAAACAGAATTAGAATTTGATAAGGCAGTTGAAACAGTAAAAGAAGAGCTTTCTAAGGAAGGATTCGGGGTGCTTACTGAAATAAATGTAAAAGAAACATTAAAGAAGAAACTAGGAATAGAAAGTGAAGAATATATCATATTGGGTGCATGTAACCCTCCTTTAGCACATAAAGCAATTAATGCGGAAAAGGATATTGGTTTAATGCTTCCATGTAATTTAATAGTTTATAGAGAAAATAACAAAACATTTGTTTCTGCTATTAATCCAAAAACCGCTATGTCTGCAGTAAATAATTCTGAATTAACAAAAATTGCAGAGGAAGTAAGCGAAAAATTAGAAAGAGTTATGAAAAATATAAAATGAAAAAAGGGAATTTAAGTTGTGAACATTGTTCTGTAAGTTCGGCAGGCTCTGAGAAAGATTCGAGTGAAGGTTCAAAAAAAATAAGGCCTAGTAAAAAATTAGTTTTGTTTTTGGTTCTTTTCCTGGCAGTCTTTGCAATATCATATTTGCCTTTTGATTTTCTTGAAAGTTTAAATGAAAGTTTTATATCCTACCTAAAAATTATCTGGTGGGCTGTTTTATTAGGTTTGTTTATAGGGGGGCTGATCGAATATTTTGTTCCAGAAGGTTTTATATACAAGTATTTAGGGAAAAGAAATAAGAGAACATTATTTTTTGCAGTGATTGCAGGATTTTTGATGTCTGCCTGTTCACATGGGATTTTGGCTATTGCAATGCAACTGTATAAAAAAGGGGCAGGCATTCCAGCAGTAATAACCTTTCTTTTGGCAAGTCCCTGGGCGAATCTTCCCATAACTATTTTATTATTTGGATTTTTTGGAATTAAAGCTCTTTTTATTGTTCTAGCTGCAATGGCTATTGCGCTAATTACTGGTTTTGTTTATATGGGTTTAGAAAAGCTTCAATGGATAGAAAAATCAAAATCTGTGACTTTCAGCCAACAAAAAAATGCTGAAAAAGTTACTTGGGATAAAGTCAGGAATTTTAATTTAAAGGAATCTATTTATGGAGTTACAAAAGGGGCGGTTTCACTAGCTAATATGGTTTTGTGGTGGATAATAATTGGTTTTCTTATAGCTGTTGTAATAAGAGCTTATATACCCGAGAATATTTTTGTTGATTATTTGGGACCTACATTTACAGGTTTATTACTAACATTAGTCTTTGCTACAATAATTGAAGTATGTAGTGAAGGCTCTGCTCCTATTGCTTTTGAGATATTTAGTAAAGTCGGAGCCATAGGAAACCCTTTCGTGTTTTTAATGGCAGGAGTTGCTACAGATTATACTGAAATTGGATTAATATGGACAAACATAGGAAAAAGAACAGCTTTATGGCTTCCGGCTATAACTGTTCCACAAGTTCTTTTAATAGGTTGGCTGTTTAATGTATTTTTGTGATTTAATTATGGTTGAGAGAAAGAACATATCTTCGGAAAATCCTGTTAGGAATTATTCTTTTTATCCGAATTAGTTTTTTTATTCTCTTTATTGTTTCTGTTCTTTTTTCTTTTTTTCTTATTTATCTTATTCTCCAGAACAGGAAGCTCTCTTTCTATCTTATCAAGTTTGCTCTTATATTTTTTCATTCTAGTATTATATGTAAATTCGGATATGTTCCCTTTTTTGTATCTTTTTTCCTGCAGTTTTTTAATTAAGTCGTTTATAGCTTTTTCTTCTTCTTTTAATTTATTTATTCTATGTTTTATTTTCCTTTTCCTTAATAACCTAAAAATAAAATAAGCCAATCCCATTAAGAATACAAAAATAACACTAATGTAATGCCAGTATTTTCCAACAAAACTTTTTGAAGCCTCAGCTAAAGAATTAATTGTTGAAACCTCGGATTTTTCTTCCTCAAATCTGTCCCTGAATTTTGACAAAGCATTTCTTGTTTCATTATATCTTCCTTCATAAAAGTTTTCTTTTGCTTCCTCTAAAATCTGGATAGTTTCATTAGAAACAAATCCTTCTTCCTTTCCTCTTTCTAGTTTATTTTCTTCCACTGTTATTTTATCTTTTATTAAAAAGGCATTTTCTTTTCTTTGTTCAATTTTTTTGGTGTATTCTAAAACGTCTGAATAATTAATTTCCTTCCAATCTACAAGTTCTAGGGCTTCTCTCGCTCTCATTTTTTCTTCAGATGTTGAATTAGGATTTCTTAATACCTCTGCGTATTCTGCTTGTTTTAGAACTTTTTTAGCGTTTGTTAGAGTATCGTTTACATAATTCACAGAAAAGTTATTCTCCTGCATTTCGTTCATTATATCTTTAGAATTATTTATTGCTTCTAGTGCTGTTTTTTTTCCAACAGAAATAGATTCGTTGGTTTCAGAATTATTTGTTTCAGAAGAATTTTGGGAATCGACTACAAGCCCTGTAATTCTTCCTTCCTGAAGATTTTTTTGAAAGAATAAAAAAGTTCCTCCTAGTACTAATGTCATACAAACTAATACCGTAATTATCTCACCTTTCATTTTTTAAAGTCTCTTCTATTTTTTTCTTTATTTCTTCTTCCCTTTTTCTCTCTTTTTCTTCAATCTGTTTTTTAAAGTAATTATATGGCTTGTTTATAACTTCCAAGACTTTAAGTTTCCTTATCTTGTTTTTAGGAGATGCTTTTTTCTTGGAAGAACGATTAGATTTCTTCTTTCTTGATAATCTTATGGTCGTCATTTCGTCTTCGATTTCAGCCATCCTTTGGTTCAGTATCTTAAATTGTATATTATACTCTTTTTCAGAGATTTTCCTGTCTTTATAGTATTGTTTTTGTGCTTTCTTCATTTCTGATTCTACATTCATTTTTTCTATTTTTAAATCTCTAAGTACTTGGGATGCTTTTAGCAACTTGATTCTCATATTTCTTAATTTTCTTCTTTTATTTCTTAATTCAGCAATTCTGTTATTATAAGAATCAGTCTTTCTTTCATATTCATCCCTGTCTATTTTTCCTGCAAAGTACTGTTTCTGTAAACTCTTTAATCCTCTCCTAATATTGTCTTCTTCTTGGTTTATGTCTTCTATCTTACTTGTTATAGATTTTTTCTTGTAAACTCTTACAGAAATAACACTTGTACCTGAAAACAAAAATATTCCTAGAAGAACGTAAGGCCAGTATAGATATAAAAACAAAAAGAAGTTTCCCTTTCTTTCCAAAATAAGTAAAACTCTGGCTCTTTCTGCTCTTTCTTTAGCTGTTTCATAATCTTCTCTTTCAAAAGCTGCTTTTGCCATATCAAGAAGTTCTCTTGGAGAGTTTGTAGAAGAATCTCCAAGAATGGATTTTCCTGTAATTTTTCCAGCCAATCCTCTAGAAAGTTTCTCTTTAGAAACATCTGAAACAGAACTTCCTGTGAGTAAATCAGTCTTTCTAGGATTTTCTAACGCAATTTCCACTCTCTCTATTAAACTGTGGGTTGAAAGAGCATTATTTTTAATTTCAATAATTCTTTCTGCTAAACTCTTAGCTTGACTGTTTCTCTTTTTGCTTAATTTTTCCTTTGCTTTTTCAAGCAATTTATTTAGTCTGTTAATAGAAAAATTGTTTTCTCTCATCTCCTTAATAGCATTTCTCGCTTCTTTTAAAGAGATATTAGCTTTTTCTTGGCTAACTTCTTGGATTACTAGTTTAACATGTTGGGTTTCTTCATAATCCATTGTTATGTTTCCTCTTTGTAATTTGCCTTTAATAATAGCAGTAATATTGTGTTCTTCATAACCCTTATAAGAAGGGGTACTAAGATTAATTGTAAGATTAACTGTTTCACCAGGATTTATTTTTGAAATTTCTTTTGGAAAAAATTCTACATATTGTTCCATAAATCCCTGAATTTCTACAGTTATGTTTTTTAAGACTCTGTCTTTATAACTATTATTAACACTTAATCCAAAACTGTCTTGTTTTCCTCTAACTATGTCTATGATTTTAGAATATTCTATACTTTCACTTCCTCCTTCTTCACTTACTCCTCCGCCTCCGCCACTTCCGCCTCCACCAGGTGTTTCAACGATTTCTTTTATTGGATCTCCAATACTTACATTTTTAGTAACTTCTGATGCACTGGTTATATTAGTTTCACTAGAACTTGCTGTAGCAGTAATATTAGTTATCTTATCATTAGTTGAAGAAGAAACATCCACTGTAATTGAGTTTGTAGCACTTTCTCCCACTGGTAAGTTACCTAAATCTCTTGTAGAAGAGCCAGTGTTAATGGAAAATTCCTCGGGAAGAGTCCAATTCAAGAAAACATCTGTAGCACTTTTTGTTCCTAAATTAGCTACTTCTGCTATCATTTCCACCTCTTTTTGACCTTTGGTTACAGAGGAAGAATAAGTATCTATAGATACATCTAGATAAGGGCCTTTTGAAGTCTGGATGTTTAGTTGTCTGGAGTAACTTTTAGTTCCTGCCTCTGACTCTACTTTTATAGTATAACTATA
>JAHENH010000123.1 GCA_018609935.1 Halobacteriales archaeon
AGCAAGTGCAGCTGCAGGTTGTAGAAATGGAGCTATCTTTTCAGCTGTTTTAAGAGAGTCATTATAACTTCTACCTGATCCTTCATTGTTTCCAAGTGCAGTATTTATTTCACTTTCTAGACTATTAACTTTCCTATCGTCGTAATTTTTAGGATTAAAATCTTGGTTAGGATCAGGGACTGGACTATTAACTTCTATATTAGCATCATTAGAAAGAGGATCAACTTCTTCTCCAGTTCCAGGAGCCATTCCTGCTGGATGGAACTTATCAAATCCTTCATTGTTATATATAGAAGGAAATGCATTCATAGAACCTCCGTTTTGATATTCACCTCCATTTTCATATTCATCTAGATCACCACCTCTCTTAAAGTTATTTCCATCAAGTTCCTGGATCCTTTTTTGAGCATCTTCTTGTTGTTTCAATCTCTTCTTTTCCTGAGCATCTTTTAGTCTCTGAAGTTCTCTTTTCTTTGCATTATTACTATAGAGATCATTCTCTCTCTTTCCACTATACTTCTCTTCTAATTTTTCAGATACTTCAGAAAAGGTCTTCCCTACATATTTTTCAGGGATCCCATGATCCTTTGCAAGAGATTTTGTAACTTTAAGAGAGTCAGAGAATACATAATCATCTACTTTAGTTTCTCCTTGTTCAACTTCAGCTCCATGTCCAGGAATAGGAATACCTCCCTGTTCATGAGATCTTCCTGCATTGAACTTATCTACTTGACCTGACATATTTCCACCTTGTTGAAATACCTTATTGGTATCTACAGCTCCAAATGATACCATATTTAGTGTATTACGAGCAGCACCTTCTAAAGCTCCATGTTCTTTCATACTATGAGTATAAGATCCTACAGGATTCAATTTGGATCCTAGAGATGTTTTAAACCTATCTCCAAAATTATTTTCCTCATCTACAGTATAATCTCCTCCTGATATAGCACTTCCTGCTTTTGAAGCTACTGAATAAGCAGCTGATGCTGCTGGTCCTAATCCAGGAATTGCATTAAGACTTGTAGTTACTCCTGCATTAATTTTTCCTGAAAGTCTTTGAGCTTCTTTTTGCTCTTTAAGTTTCTTTTGTTTTTCTGTGAGTTTTCTTTGTGCCATAACTAATCAAATATAATAATTTAAAATACCTTATACAATGAAATAGAGCTTAAATGTATGATCTTAAGCATCTAAAAATATGATCTCCATTATTACAGAGGTTTGTGTTTAAAATATGTTTCTACAGGTTCAAGAATTATTTTATTGCCATCTGTATTATCTCTATATAATACAAGATGTGTCCAAGTATCTCTTATCCTAGCGTCATCTTTCTTAGAACCATCATGAGTAATAGAAGAGGGATCATTATCTCTTGGGAGAGCTATTCTCCATTTTCTAAATCTCCTTTTTGCATTACTATCTATTGTTATGGGAACTTCTCCACTATCTTGATAATTATTATACAGTCTTATTCTGGAGAAAGTATCATCCCATATCTCATTATCACTATTATCAGTAACAAGGGAATAGTACTGTACATTATTAAATATCTTTGATATAGAAAATTGTTCATTAACAATAATATCTACAAGAGACCTATGATCTTCTCCATAATAATGTCCATAATTTCCACTATCATGAATATAAATATCTGATAGGTCGCTAGGATCTGCTGAATAGATCTTACTATCCAAACGAAGATATATACGAGGGGTCATACTATAAAATCCTGTAAAGGCTCTCAGATGTTCTGAATAAGCTACAGTAAATGATCTATCCAATAGAACGGGTACAATATTACTAGTATCAAATCCTACTTTATTAAAGGTCATAAATACTCTATTGTACTTACTATCATATACCCCATGAATTCCTATGGATCTATCATCCCATGTATTACCATCTTTAGTAACAGGTGTAGAAAGAGATTTGTCAGTAGTTTCTAGTCTTCCATCTATTTCCTTATTGAATACAGAAAAGAGACCCTTTACATCAGAAAGGGGTACATTACCATTATTACCAAATCTCATGAATTTTCTATTGAGGGCATCAAAATAATAAAGAGCATTTTCACCCTCAACAACAGAAAATTTATGAACAGTTCCTGTTATATTAGAGATATATCTATAGTCATCTAATATGCCTCCGAATCCAAGTGTAAGTTCTGTACCTTGTTCAGATACTACAGTAGATCTTTCATTGATAGATGTTGCACCTAAAGCTCTATCTTGTAGAAAATATATAATATCCTTGAAATTAATAACTTTATTTATAGGTCCATATATTCCCTCTACTTCCATATTAGAAGCAGGTTTAAAGAACCTCCAACTATCTACTAGTTCACCATCTATCTTTGGATCAGATGCCCATATTTGATGAGAATGTTCTTCTACTGTATTAGAGAACACATCTTCAGATCTAAATATTCTTCTAGAGTTGTTCTTTTGTAAATAAACATCATTAAAACTAAAGTTCGTTGAGATCTGTGAAGAATAATTACCTGATGCGAACCCTTGTCTTGCAAAATTATTGAATACACTATCACTTTTATCTCTTAGCTCTGTATTAAGAGGTGTTTCTATACTATGAGATAAAGCTAAAGTATACTTTGGATTAGTTGATTTATCAGTATCACTATTATCCTTATCTATATTTCTATAAGTTATCTGGGAGTCATAATAATAACTATAAGTATCTCCTCCATATACTTTAAAGGTATATTTATCAGGAAGATCATCTTCTACAGGTTGAAAATGTCCTGTAGAAATATATTTATTATTAGACCTCGCTTCATAAGAATCTCCACCATACTGTCTAAAAGATTTATCTCTTTTCCTTCCCAGTGTTACATAACATACAGTAGCATCTGAAAGATTCCAATAATTCTTAGGATCTATAGCTGTTCTGATTATAAGTTTTCTATCCCCAACACCATCAGCTGCACCTTTATTAATCTTTTCTTCTGAACCTATTATGGGATGAAGCCATGTATTATCACCCTTCATGGCATGAAGCCATATATCATTTAATACATGAGGGTTAGATCCTCCCACATGAAGTCTTGATCCACCTCTTTCAAATACTTCTTGTCCTATAATATCTATCCTATTTCCTGATTCGACCCCTCTTACATCACTATGAGAAGTATCAGGATTTTTAATTCTTGTAAGTCTTGTAAAAGAGTTAGGAGTACCAGCTGTATATTCATTTACATGGATCCCAGCATCATCTGATGCACTTACATTACTTACTTCTGCTATATAATCTATATAATCTATATCACCTACTATATCAGAGAATTCATCAAATCCTCCTATAGATCCACTATATGCACACATATTTTGCCATACTCCACTTCTATCAGTAATTCCATATTCAGCTCCTATAGAGTCAAGTGCATATGCTTGGAAATTTACATTATTAGTTCCCAGTTGATTCTTTAGTTCCTCTTTAAAACTACTGTCTGCATTTTCAGGATCTATATAATACATGGGATGAATAAGACCAGATTCTATTCTGGTCATATCTCTTTTCTCTCTGGGAAGTCTTACTATAGAGAATCCACTGATTTTGTCCTTAACAGAAGATATATCAACTGTAAATTCTACCCCTAAAGTTTTTTGTATTTTATCATCATTGCTCTCATTATATCCAATAGAATTTGAACCTCCATCTATAGATTCATGAGAAAAGGGGAATCTAATATCTCCTATCCAATTAACAAAAAATGGATTCATTTCTTTGTCATAAAATACTATCCCGAACCTATATACTTCTCCTCTTGTATATCCTGTAAGAAGAGATTCTACTTTAGGAGATTTTAGAGAAGCAAATTCTCCTGTAAGATCATGAAATATTTGATTTCCTTCTCTATCAGTAGAACCATCAGAATAAGTATCTGTATTACCAGGTTCTTCAGTTCTACCTGGTTCTATTAGAGGAGGAGTGGATTTATCGTTCTTTTGATCTCCAGCAAGTTCTGTTGTAATAAATCTATAAGAGATATTCTTACCTTCCCCTCCTATTGTATTTCCATCTGTCTGATACTTATAGTCATAATTCTCATTAAAGTCATGTATAAGACTTGCATTATAATCCCATATAAATTCATCATGATTATATAGATTAACAGCGTCTGCATCTTTAGGAATGTTCCAATCAGGATTAGATCCATCTATTGTATGTTCAGGAGAAAAAGGATCTAGATTATCTTCAGAAAAGAGTCTAGCTACAGCAGAATTATTAAATCTATAAGCCCTTCCATCAAAATCAATACTAAGATCTTTAGTCTTATTATTAGCTGCTATTAATCTATTATCCTTTACTGCAATAGATTTAGTTCTACTAAAGGAAGAATTGATCTTATTGAACTCTGAAAGTGTTATTTCTACAGCATCTAGAGGTACTTCAGAATTTACTACTTGTATCTCTCCACTTCCTGATATATTTTCTTCCTCGAATTTCCATATTCTAGGAGTATCCTTATTCTCGTATATTACTAAGAAATGTTCTATAACATCAAATCTATCATCAATGAAGGGTATGGTATATGTAACTGATCTTTTTTCACCAGTACCTTTAGAAGAACCTCCATAATTTTGGAAAGAATCACTTTGAGGATCATATTCTGTAAGTTTTATAGGATTTGATAGTGGTGCAAATACAGTAAGAGATCCCTCAGCAGAATTTCTCTGTCTATATGTATATTGTACAACAGATCCTACAGGTAGATCTCCATCTTCAATAGTATCTATAAGAGGTTTTGAGAGATCCACATCTGCTCTTATATCCATTGAATTAGCTGTAACGATATAAGAGTTGGGATCAAATATATTGATGGATCTAAGTGGATTAAAATCATCTGTAAAGTAAACTCTTCCTATATTTACATTTTCATATCTACCTATCACTTCTCCCACTCTATTATATCTAGAGAGATTGGACTGGTTATTTACTACTAAATGTTTGGAGGGTACAAGATAACTGTCACTATCAATATTTTTTATTTCTTCTGATACTGGATCATATGTTATATTCCATATTTGTCCATATGTACCAGAGGGTTCTTGTTCTGTACTATTTGTACTAAAAAGTATAATTCTATCTCTAAGTGTTCCCCATCCACATATCTCTAGACCCTGTTGACTATCATAATATATAGAATGTCCTTTATTC
>JAHENH010000124.1 GCA_018609935.1 Halobacteriales archaeon
ATATTAGTATTTTCCAATTGTAGATTAGAAACATTAGGTTTTCTTCCAGTAAACAAAAAAAGTTGTTCTACTTGTATAGTATCTCTTTTTCCATTTTTCTCAAATTCAACTTCTATTCGATTATTATTAGAGTCTACAGATTTTGCTTCTGCGTTATTTATTATATCTATATCAAATTCTTCTCTATATAGATCTAATAGTCTTTCACCAAATTCTGGATCTGTATCGCCTAGAGGTGTCTTATTTCTATCTATCACTGTAAGATCCATATTTCCAGCCTCAGAAATATATGGGGCAAGTTCAACACCTATATATCCCAAGCCGATTGCTATACCAGAACCGGAAAATTCTCTACAGTTAAGCACATCGTCGCTTGTCATATAGTCAACATTATTTATACCTTGAATATATGGGATATTAGGAGTGGAACCTGTTGCTATCACTATATAGTCAGCCTCAATGGTTGTATCTCCAGCTTTTATGGTATGATTATCTATAAATTTTGCAGTATCATGTATAAACTCTATGTTGTCTTTTTCCGCTAATCTATGGACGCCTTCTCTTCTATGTTCGGCAAAATTTCCAATATTTTTATCTTTACGATCAATAACTGAATCTAGATCCACCTCAGTATCACCATCTATTCGAGAATCACTTCTAGCTTGATATTTATGAGCACCCGCAGATAAAACCTCTTTTGAAGGCATACACCCCCTCAATATACATAAACCACCACCCGGATCACCGTCATCTATCATTATAAGTCTATCGTCAGCATTTAAGTTTTTAGCTAAATCGTTAGCAACTTTAACTCCAGCGCTTCCATATCCTCCAATAATTACTATCTTTGTCATATTTAACCTATAAATTTATAATATATACTTGTTTTTTAATTGAGTAATATAATATATTTCTATTTTATATTTCATATAACAATAATTTGTAGTATAAGAATAATTAATCCAACCACCCAAAAACTATATCTAAAAGGTTTTCCATTAATTTACTAGGTATATGTTTCGATATATTTGCACCTATATTCTTTCCTATTAACACTATAGGTATACTCCAACCTTATTGCAGTAGTAGCATTCAAAGCGTGTATAACTGCGCCTACAAAAGCTGTTACAGTAGGTACAAATACACTTGTAGAGACTGCGATTCTTGGAGGTAGCCTACATTTAATAATTAGTTGGGTAGTGAACCCCCTCGGAGTCAAGCCTTCGAGGTACTCTCGCTGTTACTTCTGTAGAAAAGTTTTATTTGATTTTTGACTTTTAATTTATTTTACTATATTAGTGTTAACTTACGTTTAGGTTACATAGAGTATTTTAAGAGAAGTAGACATTTTTGTTTTTATGGTAAATCAAGATTTGTGGTTACGTAATATTGGTGTATGGAACTGGTTTAGAGGTGCAGTTGGTGGATTTATAGGTAGTGTAGGATTTGGTCTGATAATGATGTTTATAGTGCCAAATCCGGTTCTTGAGGTTGCTATACCTTGGATGTATGGAATAGAATCTTCACTACAAGACCCAAGCTATATGGTAGGATGGTTTTTCCATCTATATAATGGAGTAATACTTGGATTTATATATGTAGCAATAGTAGAACATAAATCAGTTAAAGAAACACTTAATCCATATAGTATTAATGGTAGTATAGGTCTTGGAATTATATATGGAATTGTTACTACCGTTATTTTTGCTGTAATTTTAATGCCAATATGGCTTGGATTGGTAGGTTTTGGTGGAGCTCCACCATTCCCAAATATTTCAATTCCGGGCTCAATCATTGGGTTATTTGGTCATATAGTTTATGCATTAGGACTTTCATTAATATATGGAATATTTAAAAAGATAGAATAGAAAAAATTAGCAATTAGTATTTATATAAAAACTTAAAAACTATTTGATTTAAGATGAAAAAATTTGATGTTTTAGTTATTGGTGGTGGTACAGGCAATAATGTTGCTACTGCAACAGCAGAATCTGGTTTTAATAGTGCTCTAATAGAAAAAGATAAGTTAGGAGGCACCTGTCTAAATAGGGGGTGTAATCCATCAAAGATATTGATTGAACATGCAAATAAAATAGAAGATATAAAAAATTCTAAAAAATTTCATATTAATTCAAACCTGGATAGTATAGAATATAAAAAGATAATAGAAGAGATGGATTCAGTTCTATCAGGTATATCAGAAGACATGTAAAAAGACTATCGAAATAAAGATAATCTAACGCTATACAAAGACGAAGCTAGATTTGTAGATAAACACACCGTTAACGTAAATAATAAAAAAATACTGGGAGAAAAAATAGTTATAGCTGCAGGAAGTTGTCCTATTTACCACCAATAAACGGAATAGAGAATATTAATTTTCTTACATGTAATGACGCCTTATGTCTTGAAAAAATACTGGATAGCCTTGTTATATTAGGTGGTGGATATATTGCTGTCGAACTAGGATATTTCTTTGAATCAATGGGTACAGATGTAAAAATAGTAGAGATGGAAGATACATTAATACCAAGAGAAGATAAAGATATAGCAAAAACATTTACAGATATAGCTTCTGATAGACATGAAATATATACAGGACATAAAGTAGTCTATACATCATCAAATAAAGATGGTGTTGTAGTAAATTCTGAAGCCAATAATGGAGAAACAACAGAGATACATGGAGACAAGTTATTGGTTGCTGTAGGTAGGAGGCCTAATACTGATAAATTAAACCTTGAAGTAACAGACGTTGAAACAGATGAAGATGATTTTATTAAGACAAATAATTATTTGGAGACTACTGGAGATAAGATATGGTCTCAGGGAGATATAGCTGGAAACTTTATGTTTAAACATTCTGGAGACTATGAAACTCAATATATAATAGATACATTACTAGATAATGAGACAGAAGAAATAAATTATGACACTATGCCACATGCAATATTTTCCAAACCACAGATAGCAGGTGTTGGAAAAACAAAAAGAGAACTAGACAAAAAAGATAAAAAGTATTTTGTTGGTAAGGCCAAATTTAAAGATTCGGCTATGGGTAGGGCTAAAAAACTAAATCAAGGATTTGTAAAGATATATGGATCCAAAAAAGGAGAAATACTTGGATGTCAAATTATAGGATATCAAGCATCAATACTAATACATGAAGCAGTAATCGCAATTTGAAACCAAAATACAGTATATGATCTAGCTGATATTATACATATACATCCTTCCTTAAATAAAATAATGGAGTCAGCCTATAAGGACTTAAAACAAAATATACAAAAAAATTAACAAATTCAAAAAAATTTAAAAAGTAATTTTCATATATATTACTATAATTTTTTGAATATACCTAAAACCAAATCTAGAATATATATTCTCTAATAAAGATACTAAAACACAGAATTTGAAATTAAATCATTATAATAAATCTAAATTTAACTAATATATTCGAATTATACTCTTTCCGTTTATGTTCTTTGGTATTTATTAGAAATTATTTATATCTAAGTATAAATTTCTAGCTGCTTTTACTCCCATCTCTGCTATTTCTTCTATGCCTTTATCTTCTCCGTATTTTTCTTTATAGACACGTAGAATGCTTGCTAATAGATATTTATCTCTTTTTAGGATTTCATCTGTATTTTCTGCTTTATATTCATAGTTATAGCAAAATTGAAATTCTTCATTTTCATTATTTTCTAAAATACCAAGCAAGTAGGAATCTACGTTTTCTGATTTTAGTTGTTCTATTGCCTTATCTCTTTCTTTTTTAAAATTTTCTTCTGACTCATCCATAAATATTTTTTCCACTATTGATATATAAAAATTAAAAATTTTATAACATCGTTGACTTTTGCTAAATTATTACTATTATATTTTATAAAAAAATTAGGATTTTTTGTTAAAATAGAATTAATGAAGACAGTTTCAAAATAATATATTATAATATATTTTAAAAATTAAGGGAAAAAATAATTAGAGAATAAATTTATATTTTTTTGTATGGTTATAGTTTGTGAGTTAGATATTCTTCCTGTCAGGAAAGACAGTATGTCGAATGGGATTGTAAAAGCATTGGAGGCTTTGGAGGATTTTGATGTTTCATATGAGACAAATCCAATGGGGACAGTTATTGAAGCAGAAGATATAGATACACTTTTTGAAGCTTTAAAAGCAGCACATAAGGCTGTTGATGAGGAAAGAGTAATTACCAGTATAGAAATAGATGACAAAAAAACAAACCCTCATGAAAACGCCCGAGAAAAAGTAAAATCAGTAGAAAAATTATTAGGAAAAAAACCTAAAAAGAAAAGATAAAACATAAGGAGAATACTTAAATCTGATTGGGTAAATATAGGATATCTTTATGTTTTGTTTTTTTATCTAAAAAATATTTTTTTGTATCATTCAATGGTTTGATTTATTCATTTTGATGTGTATGTCTCTTTTATTGATTTGTCTAAGAGGTGATTGAGTAGAAGGATATGGGTTATAGCAGTACTATCCAAAAGTTATTATTTCCTGTATGTAGATTTCTAATTCTAATTTTTATCTATTAGATTTTTTTGATTATATAAATTTTTTAGGATTTAAAAAAAAATATTTAATATATATTAATTATTGCAATCATCTTTAACGTTTTTATTATATATTCTTAATATTTGAAAATAATAAAAAATTTTATAAAGATTTGGTTGTAATCATAAGATGGTGATATAAATGGGTGTTTTAGAAATTGCAAGAAGCGATGTAGTTACAGTATCTCCTGACGATTCTATATATTCTGTTGCAGTAAAAATGTCCGAAGAAAACATTGGAAGTGTTGTAGTTACAGAAGAAAATTCTCCAGTAGGTATAATAACTGACAGAGACATAGCAATTGATACGATAGTAGAAAATAAGGATCCTTCTAACACTACTGCTAAAGAAATAATGTCTGAAGATCCATTTACAGTAGATCAAGATGAAGGAGTATTTGATGTATTAAATGAAATGTGTAATATGGGTGTTCGTAGGATTCCGGTAGTAGATATAACTACAAATGAATTAAAAGGAATAATTACATTTGACGATTTTGTATGGATTTTATCTACAGAACTTGGAAACCTTTCTACTATAATTGAAAAAGAATCTCCACCACCAGAATAATATATAAATAAAAATAATATAAAATATATTTAAGTATATCTTACGAATATTGTACAGAAGAAAATTATAGAATTATATCTTTATAAAATTTCAATTGTAAACCATAATTATATTTGTTTTTTAAAATTATAGCTATTTATCCCATCGACTTTTTTTATCTTTTGTGAGTTTGTAAGATATCAATTGAGATCTCTTCGTTTTAAGGAGAGGTATGCATGGGTATTTCTTATATTTTTGTATATAGAAAGTGTATTAGTATGTAGCGGATTTATCTCAAGATTTAAATAAATCCCTCTGCTGTGAAACACGGAGGTCATGACAACTCCCTAACCTATTAGCAATGACTCAATCTTTGTATCCGTGTAAAACATAAATTGGTGACAGACTCGGATCTCCATGGCTTCCAAAATTGTAGGGTTATTAACCCTACTGGAACTCTCGTCGCTCCCGGATAGGAGGATGTCATGTATTAATTAACAGTATTTTAATATATAGTCAATCTGAAAAATATGTATATCTTTTGTATATTTTTTTAATAAGAAGGTTGATGAAATATTATAATTAATAGTTTTATTTGTTTCTAAGAATAAGTTAACGATTATAATTGGCCTTACAGTGTTATATAAGTATCCTTCATTTTAAAAAGGGGAAAGGAGATATAAAGGAGTTTTCTAGATTTCTTAGGGAGGAAAATATAGATGTAAAAACTGTTTATGATCTAGATAAAGCCGTGAATTATCCCACCCTACCCGATGGCTGATGTCGTTTCTTTGATGTTGTGGCTTTCCTGTTCTATGACACATCTTGCAGAAACCATGGTGGTTTCCGTAGTGGATGCAGTCTCCAAGGCGTAACTTTGGAGCACCCCAATCCTAATTCATCCAAGCCACGATTTTGTATGTTGTAGCTAGCGTTATAATCTCTATTCGCTGTATATCCACAGCTAGGACAACAGTGTTCTCTAACTCATATTGGTTTAGAGTGTTTTCTAACTCATATTGGTTTAGAGGTTTCAACACCACATTTGCTACATTTCTTCGTTGTGTATCTTGGATTTACTTTTACGAGATGAGTACAGGCTCTCTCAGTCTTGTACTCTAATAACTTGATAAAAGTATTTCAGGAGGCATTACTTATTCCGGATGTTAGAACTATCTTACATCATGTCTTTTAGATCTAAGGCTTCTACACAGATTATATTGTAGTTTCCAACGCACCATTTACTGTTTGTGTAGGAAATCTCGGCGTTTTCGTTGGATTTTTTCGTAGGTTCCAGCTACTTTTCTTTATTGTCTCTTGTGGTTTTCGCTACCGTGTTCTTTTCTACTTAGGTTACGCTGTTCTTTCCTCAACCTCTTGGTTTCATCGAATATGTCGAGTGATCCTACTTTGTTTCCGTCGCTGTCGTGCACGTATTTATTGATTCCTAACTCAATACCTACAGCATCTTTATGAATGTCTATTTCTTCTAGTTCTGGTTCCTTTGATTTTTTCGTGGTTTTTTCTATTCCGAATACCGCATACCACTCGTTGGAGATTCTACACTTGATTTTTACCTGTTTTATTTCGGCGTCAGCTGGAATTTCTTGATGTAGCTGTGTCGGTACTCCTCCAATCTTACTCAGGTACAGTTTATCTAACCATTTATCATTCTCTTTGAGCTTATACCCGCTTTGATTGTAAGTGGTGGGTTTTGTACCACCCTTCGCCTTTATATCGGAGACTACCTACTTTGTAGCCTTTTTCTTTCTTTTTGGATAGTGCTTTTAGGTTATCATTTAGGTGTTTTACCACCATCTGAAGAACTTTCGAGTGAACATCTTTGAGTTCGCTTCGTTCTTTTTTCAACGATGGTAGTTTGTTTTGAAGTTGATGCCTAGATGGGATTTCATAGCCGTTGTTGAGTTTTTCTAGGCAGTAGTTATATAACTGTCTACAAGTATCAAGAGTTGACTCTAGCTGTTGTTTTTGTTTCTTGATTGGGTAGCCTTATACCTGTAGTTATAATTCATCTATTTATTTGCTTTCTTTGATTAGTTCGTCTAGTTTGTCTTGTACGAACCTTGATAGGTTTAGGTGGTTTTCCTGTATCCATTCAGCTTGGTCTTCTCGAATGGTTATGTTCTTTCTCTCCACTATACATATTATACACACTTTCTTTATTTATATCTTCCCATTTCATAATGATCGGTCAGCTTTATCCTCCTCCTTAATCACTCGCTGTGCTCGCTCTTTGAGGAAGGGGGGGACTTACCCTCGAAGTTAGTTAAAAGATAAAAAAAAGAAATTTTAGATCAAAAACCTAACACAAAAATAAATATAGAATCAAAATTGGATTCTATAGAAGTTAAACCATCGCTTAATCCACCTTTGGAGGAATTAATAGAAAACGGAATAAAACATTATAATAGTAAAACACCCAAAATTGATATATAAATTACGGAAATAGAGAATGAGATAAAAATAAAAATCGAAAATAACGGGTTAGGCATTTCAAATGAAGAATATGAAGTGTTAAAAACTAATCAAAAAACACAACTAGAGCATGGAACTGGATTAGGACTTTGGATTGCTTACTGGACAATAGAAATCAATAATGGAACTATATCGTTTTCTGGTAACAAACCTAATGGTACAATAGTAAAAATGAAACTACCAAAATATCAACAAAACGAATAAATATTATCTGTAAGAAATATTTTATAAAATAAACTTTAAAGTTTATATTATTCAAATAAAATATGCTTTTAGAGTGGTTCTTCTCTATCTTCTAAACCATCATCTTGTTGAGGTTTCCCTATATCTTTTGTTTTATTTTCTTGTCTTTTTTTCCAGGTTTTAATCCACTCTTGTGTTGCCTCTAAACTTTCTGCCTTATGGGTAGTATGTCTTTCCCTTATTCGAGCTAAAAATGGAGTATTTACACTATCTCCTGCTATAATTGATTGACCAGGTGTAAGCCCTGGAAGTTCAGATAGAAGATCTTCTCCTACTTCTTCTACACCTTTTTCTACTGCTTTTTGGTCTAATGGATTTTTTATCTGCATTATAATTTGTGTTTTACATTGAGATAGTATATCGTCATCAATTTTGCTTGGTCTTTGACTTATTATACCAATACCGATACCAAATTTTCTACCTTCACTAAGTATTGTACCCAAAATTCCTGAAGACCTAGAATAACCTTCTGCTGGAGCAAATCTGTGTCCTTCTTCTAATAATATAAAAACAGGGAAACCAAGATCTCCTACTTTATTTCTTTCAAACTTTGTTCTTTCTTTATTAATCTTTCTTAAAAGTACAGATGCTAACAATTGCTGGTCAGTAATACCCATACTACCCATTTGTAATATACTACATTGACCTGGCTGCAATATATCCGTTAATTCTATGTTTTCACTAGAATCAAACATAGTTCTACCTAAAACTTCATCTAAACGCCACTGAAGGGCTTCTATAACCTTCTTATTGTCAGATACATTTTGACATTCACTTTTTAATTCATTTAACGTAATATATTGATCATTATTTTTCAAATTACTCCAAGCATCTTTAAGTACATTTTCCTGAGCGTTTGAAGGGTCATCTAAAAGAGAGACAAGATCTCTAAAATCAAGTTCAGATATTCTTATCTTTAGATCTTCTGGTTTTTTTATTTTTACTTTCGGTTTATATCCATCTTCGTCAATAAATACATCCATATCTGTCATTTCTTTTAGTGAATGATACTCACTATGTGGATCCAATATTAATACTGCTCCGCGAGAATCTGGTTTCATCACTTCTTCTATTAAGACAGCACCGGTATATGATTTACCACTACCTGTAGAAGCTAAAATAGATAGATGTGTAGCTGCGAAACTATCAATAGGTATATCTATTTCGACACCGTCAGGATATCTCTGTAAAACTTCACCTATAAATGCTTTACCTTGATCTGAAGATGTATTTGTAAGATTTTTTTCTAGATCTTCATCTAATGCTAGATTTATCTCTGTACCAGGCTGGGGGACTATACGGGGATTTGTAAATCCTTCAAGGCTACCATCATAATAACCTATAATACTAGCTGTTATTCTGTAAAGATCTAATTCCTCAGTAGATATACCTATCTTTCTAGCAACAGATTTCGGTGAAACTTCAGGGTTTGACATAAATTCGTCTGGAAACCCTCTATTTTGATTTCTATCAACCACCCTAGCAAATATCTTCTTTTCTTCATCTTCTATTCCTACATTATCTTTTTCAACTTCGACGATTTCGGAATAATAAACGAACTCACCCGTCTTAATTTCTGTATCATCAGGAGTTATAAAGACAAACTCATTGGCATTTTCCCCAGGCTCAGATACAATTCCATCAACCATTTTTAACCACCCTTTATTTTAGTTTTCCATTCTAGGTTTTTCTGTATAACATTTAATGCTTCTCTCTCTTCAGGTCTTTCTTGCTTTAATTTCTCTAAAATCTGGATAATAATATCCCCTCCAAAACCCTCAGCCACATCAATAATTCTCTGATAATATTCTAGCTTTATTTCTCCATCTAATATATGAAACTTGACCATTTTTTTATCAGGAAGCTTATAAACGACATCATCTACTTCTAGAGTCCATCTCGGAATAGAATGATCTATATACACTATCTCACCTTCCTCTATAGATAAATGACCTAGAAGTGTTATACCAACTAATATTTTCTTTTCGTCAACATACGTAGGCTGGAATACATTTTGTTCATCAGGCTGTGATAACTTGGGTCCAGCTCTACCTTGATCTGGATCCACAATTCTAGTATCATATATAACACCAATAAAAAGCCTAGTTTTACCTTCTATATCTTTTTTTATATATACAAACTGACCAAATCCATAATCTGTGGGGTCAGGTGGATGTTCCCTCATTTCCTCTTTGTATATCTCACAAATATAATCTATATGGGATTTTGATTCCAAAATCTGTCCTAACTCAATATCCTTATTCATTTTTATCTACGTCTTCTTTTTTTACTTAGATCCTTATTGTTCCAACGCAAATCTATATTTTTCCCCTCTAAAAAATCCTGACAAATCTTTAAAAAATCCTGTCTATCCCTATGACTTATGACTGCGTCCGCATCTACTGTCTGTAATATTTCCGGATATCCTCTTCCTACACCTGCCTCAGCCCTAATCAAAGAAACTACATAGTCTACTAAACTATCTTTTAAAATCCATTTGCGAAATTCTATTCTATCCATCTGGGATCTGG
>JAHENH010000125.1 GCA_018609935.1 Halobacteriales archaeon
AAAACTCCAAATCGATAAGGAAATAAGAAAACCCAATAAAGCCTTACTTAACTGACTACTATCCTCTCTATATGTAGCCAAAGACAGATATACAAGAACAAATGAAATTAAAAACAAAACAATAGAGTAAGGATTACCAAATCTATACATTAAATTAAACATAGGCCTTTCAAATTAAATAATAATAAAATTTTCTAGATAATAAAAAAGAACGACTAAAATTAATGTAAAAATATACCAAAACAATAACTCCCAAATAAAAACAAAACACATCTATATATATAATTATAATAGAATTTAAATATTTAGGCTAAGATAAAAATTGTTATTGAGTTTTCCAATATAGAAAGCTAAAGAAAAGAAAGAAAAAGAAAGACAGTTAAATCCTTGCTTTATAGTGATTACAGAACAGCTAAAATAGTTTTTCAATATTTTTAAGTTTTAACTTGTATAGACAAAAAATGTTAGTTATAAAATAAATATATTAAATTTTACCATGAATTCTATGTTTTCAAAAATTTTTAAACTATTTTAAACTAAAATTCGACCCAACTTCCAAAGAGTCATAGATTAGATATTAAAAAAATACATTGATATACATTAGTATCTATAAAACACCCAAAAACCATTTATATCAAATTTTATATATATTTCCTATTATTTTTGTCTAGAAATTGTTGTGTTTGTTGTTGTCCGTGTTGTATCATTGATTTTATAAATTTTGGTGATAGATCCAGTTTTGTAATCCAATGAAGATCCTTTTTGTTTAGTATCTTGTTTATTTATGTATGTGTATAGCTGTCTGGTAGATATCCTTTTTGTATCCATTTATTGATTCTGCGTAGGAATCTTATTTCATTGTTCATAGACATATTACCGGAAAGTTCATTTCTTCTGTCTATTATTACATATAGAGATTTTGGTGTTTTTTCTCTTCTTGTGGATTAATTTGTACAATCCATATCTCATCAGGGTCAACTAAATCGTTATTAACAGTAAAATCCTCAATAGTAAGGCTCTTAGAAAACAATCCATCCCAAAATGTCTTTCCATTTATTTCTACTGCTTTGAATATGCTCGGTTCTGCTGCAGATGCAGAGATAGCCTCACTTGTCACCTCTTTATTTTTAAAAATTTCAAATTCACCCTTGTTTACTTATACAGCACTAACCAAAAGATCGGGTTTACCACAAGGTTTATTTTTTGATTCTATTGAAATCTATGTGTTCTTTTATAAGATCTTTTAGTCTGGTCCTAGGCCCAACCAGATAATGAAAACCACATGGGCTAACCTCTATAGGTACAGTAAAACCAGACCTACTAACATTCTTTCTTAACATAAATAGATTATTGATGGCTTGTTCATATGGTTGGCTTGCCATATTATCTTTCCAAAATTCATCTAGTATCTCTATAGATTTATCTCTGTCGCCAATTACTAGTCCATACCATGTAAGTAATGCGCATATAGCACCACCTGAGGTACCACTCAAGCCAACGATTTCATATTTTTCAGTAATCTAAATCCTTTATTATGGTTTTTAGTACTCAAACCGTAAATACTGTATAGCTACCGCCTCCCTAGCATGCAATAGCTATTTTCTTTTCTTTCTCTTCTTTTTCAGACATCTCATATATTATAAACTAAAATATCGAAATAATAAATTTTTAAACCAAACATATATTTACCAAAAGAGGGATGTTTTATTAAATATTTTTTATATTTTCTATATATGGATATTAATGCTAATTATGGTGATAGATAAAGTTAGAGAGGTAAGTAGTTGGCTTCTACCTGACCTAAAGAATATTTTTATAAAAAAGGATTAAAAATTTTTATTTTAGTTTCAGATAGTTTCTTTTTATATAGCTAATTTTATGTTTTTTTGAATACATTTTTCATATTTTTAGTAGTAATAGCTATTAGTATTAGATTTTTATTTATTCTTGGTATATGGTTGATTTTGGAATGGAGAGATCTAGGATTTCTTGGTGAGTTTTCAGTTTATTAATATGTATATTAATTTTGTTTACTATTTATTTTTTTATTGGTACTATCGTTTTTGGTTATTTATTTATTATTCTACGCGCCCTATTCATCGAAGGCTTAGAAAATATATAAACCCATAAAGTCTTTCTGCTAGTCTTTCTTTGATGTTTTTGGTTTTTTATTTTTGTTTGTTTTGTTTTATACAGCCCGGATAGTATTAGAGGAGTTAACAGAGTATCAAGTTCTAGGGATCTTGGAGTTTTACAGTCTTTTCTTGGTCCGTATATTGAGTTTATATCTGTTATAAGGACTCCATCACAGATTTTAACTACAAATAAAATAAAAATATTACAGGGTGTATTGTCTGCTGGTGCTCCTTATATTGGTTTAATTGGTAATATCTTATTACAGGTTTTTATTATGTTTGTTGTTGCTTATTATCTTTTAAAAGATGATGACAATCTTTATAAATAGATTGAAAATACATTTGGTGATAAGAGAGGTATATTAGAGAGATATATAGATTTAATAGATGATGATTTATATCACATATTTTTCGGAAATTTATTGAATATTATTATTACTGCTATAATTGGAGTGATAGCTTATAATATTCTTAATTTTTTCTCTCCTGCAGGTCTATCTATTCCATATGCTGCTTTTTTAGGTGTTTTAGCAGGAATAGCAAGTCTGATACCAGTTATAGATATTAAGATTGTATATATACCTGTAACTGGATATTTATTTTTAATTTCTATTTTAGATATATCCAATAGCCAGTTTTTGTTTACGTTAATATTCTTTTTTGTTTCTATTATTGTTGTAGATATAATACCTGACTGGTTCTTAGACCGTATGTATCAGGAAGGGAGCTACATCTTGGACCTGTAATGTTTTCTTATCTCTTCGGACCTTTCCTTTTCCGGTGGTATGGGATTTTTCTTGGACCCATAATATTAGTTTTCACAATCCATTTCGTGAACCCAGTTTTACCTTATCTTATGTCAGGAAAACCAATAGAACCAAAATCTGTAGAATCACCTCTAAAGATAGACAAAGAATAAAAAAATAAAGATATACTTAGTTTTATAAAATTATAAAGTTCGATACGAAGTTTAGTTATTTGTATAGAGATAGTTGATTTGATATTAATTGTTTGTTTTCTTTTTTTGGTTTTTATTGTTTGTTGTTTTTTGTGTGTTGGTTGTTTTTGTTATTCCTTTGGCTATTGTTTCTATGAGTAGTTCTTGTACTTGGGGATATATTTCTTCTCCGATTTGTTTTTCGTGTTCTTTTATAAATGATAGACTTTTGAAGAATGAATGGATTATTTCAGGGTCTCTTTTTTTTATTTTTCCTTGTTTTTGCCATTTTTTTATTTGTGGTCGTACTATTTTTAGGGTTTCTCTTTGTTTTTTATTTATTTTTTCTTCTGGAAGTTTTCTATATATTTTTTGGGTTGCATCTTCCATTACTGCTTTTTTGTATAGTGGGTTTTTTTCTAGTTCTTGGAATAATGAGTTTAGTAATGTTTTAATCATTTTTTCCCCGTCATCTATTTTTTCTGTTTCTTTCATTAGTTTTTTAGCTGTTTTTTTCATTTCTTTTGTTATGATTTCTAGGTAGAGTTCTTCTTTTGAGTTAAAGAAATTATAGAAGCTTCCTTTTGCTATGTCTACCTTGTCTGTGATGTCTTTTATTGTTGTTTTTTCTAGTCCGTATTGTGAAAAAAGTTCGAATCCTGTTTCTATGAGGTCTTTTCTTATTTGTTTTCTTTCTTTTTCACTAAACCCTTTCATTTTTTTAATTAATTATTTATTAATTTGTTTAAAGATAAAGTTTATGAATATATAATCAAAGAATTCATATATTCATAAACTTTATCTTTTTATATGAAAAATACAAACAAAAATCTCAACAAAAAACACCTAACAAAAAACTAATCTATACAAAAAATGTCATATAAAACCAAAATATTATTTTCACTATTTTTATTATTAATAGGATGCACCTCGGTAGCTCTAGCAGACAATATAGTAACTGGAAAACCCGAAATTGAAATAATAAGCCCAAACAATGAATTTGATCCAGGTCAAAAAATCCAGTTCGAAGTCCACCTTGTAAATAGAGGTGAAATTGTAAATTCAGGTCCAGAAGAATTCGAACAAAGAGTAAAAACGGCAAGAGGCACAACACTATCAATAGATGACAAAGATCTTCCAATTGAAGTCGAAACAGGAACCATACCAGTTGGAAATGTCGTAGAGGGGCTCCAAGGGCCATATACCTTCGAAATAACAATACCGGAAGGCACAAACCCCAGAAGATATAATCTACCGATAACAATAGAATACAGATATACTAGACTTATAAGTTATGGAGAACAAATACAGCCTCAATATACAGATTCAAGAAGGGAAGAAACAAGGAACATACAACTAGAGATATCAGATACACCCCAGTTCCAGGTTACTAAAACTAAATCAAACGTATCAATTGGTGAAAAAGGTAAAATAACTGTATTTGTAAAAAATACAGGCACAGAAACTGCATTCGATTCTAGCCTATCTTTAACTTCACAAAGTGATGAATTATTTTTCGGTTCAAATTCTAGAAACTCTGAGGCATTTCTTGGTCCGTGGGAAAGAAGTCAGACTAAACAAGCTACCTATACGGTAACTCTAACAGATGATGCTTCTGATAGGGGATATACTGTAAAAGGAACTGTAAACTACGAAGACAAAGACGGTATAGCCCAACAGTCTATGCCATTAAGAATAGGTATAAATGCAAAAAAAGAACAATCATTTAGTATTTCACAGCTGCAAGGATCCTTAAGAGTAGGAGATGAAGATGAAATAACTGGAAAAATAACCAATACAGGACCGTCAAAGATAAATGAAGGAGTTCTAATAGTTAGTTCCCAGTCTCAAAATATAGATTTCGGAGATAACGAATACGCATTACCGAACCTTAGTGTAGGAGATTCCTCAGAGTTCAGTTTCGATGTGGATGTAAGTGATTCTGCAAACTCTGGTTTTAAACAGTTTGAATTTAGGGTTCAGTATACAAATATAGAAGATGAAACCACACAGTCTGACCTGTTAAAACAAAGGATAGAGATTGGTGAAGAACGGGATGAATTTATATTAACACCAATGAATAATACAATTGAATCTGGATCTGGTTCATTGTTCTCTTTGAGAGTTGAGAATAATGCAAATATGACATTAAGAGATATAAGTGCAAAGGCATTCTTTAATGATCCTTTAAGTAGTGGAGATGATGAAGCATTTATTTCAA
>JAHENH010000126.1 GCA_018609935.1 Halobacteriales archaeon
AACTATAGGTGTTTTTATAGAAGGAATACTTTTTGAATTTTTAAAGTTTAATATATTTTTTTCACATCTAGCAGAACCAGTAATCATAATGGTAGGACTTATATTCCTTCTAATATCATTAAAACGTTGAAATTACAAAATAAAATAAGCTATTTTAAGTTTTTGAGTAAATAATATAACCTATAGATATATTATAAAAAGATTTTAATTATCTATATAAAAGAAAGAAATGAGGAGAAAAGAAAAAAGACAAACAAGACAACGAAAAAAGATATAAGTTTAGATATAGAGATATAGGCCCACAAAAAGATGAAAAAAAATATAGTTAATTTGGATTTTGCGGATCCAGAGACAAATGAAGGAGAATACAGTAGGTTTGTGGCTAGATATCCATATGGAAAGTTTGGGTTTGGGTTTGACTTTATTGAGTATAATATAGAAGATAAGACTCTGACACTTTATAAGAAAATGCAGTCAGAAATAAATGATTTTAATCTATGCAAAATAGGAAAAATAAAACACAATCCTAGTATGGATCCATTTCTTCTGGAGGAGTGGGGTGAGTGCCTCGGAGTTTGCCCCCGAGGTACTTCACAAGAAATTAGAAGATAAAGATTATACAGCTACACAGAAACCTATAAAATAAATTTTCTAGATCAAAGAAAAATCAATCAAGAGACAATTTTTTTGTTTTAATGTTTAGTTTCTGGCGATTTTAGAAAACAAATTATTATCGGTGTTTTTGTGGTATACTCTATTTTTGGTAGATTGTCATTTCGTTGCAGTTTTTGCAATATTTGGTTTTTTTGTGTTGGATCTATTAGTTTTGTTTTAGAACCACAGCTTTGGCATCTATATATTTTTTCTTGTGTTCTAATATCCCATATCCGTCTATTAATTATTTCTCTATATGTAGAAGTTCTTGTACCATAAAATAAAACTACAACAAAACTAAGTTATATTTCCGTCATACAAACTAAAACTTAAAATCAGAAGATAAACAGCTATAATAGTTTTCCTTAAACCTACCCTGGCTAAATCCGGCAGGGGTTTTTCCTATTTTACTTTTCGAAGGTTTCTTCTACCATATGGTTTAGGTCTCCCATCTTTTGTCTTGCTCCTTTAGGAAGACTCTCCTGTGGAGTGGCCAGCCCAAGTTGTCCCTCTAGAGATGGTTCACCAACTATTATGCTACCTAACATTCCAGCTGCTTCATGAGGTATACAGTAGTAGTCATAGATCCCCTCGACGTCGAATGTATGTTTAAACGTAGCATCTTTTTCTTCGAATAATCCACTGTCCCACGATTCTGCGTTTTCAGGGATTCTCAACGATTTTTCGTTTTTAGGGTGATATGCTGTAGTAGTGTGGTCACCACTTTTGTTTATCCATGTTACTGCCCCTCCTTTTTCTATCCAAGCTACATGTGGTTCAAAGTGAAAAGAGGACTTTCCCTCTGTTTTCATCTCTACCTCTATGGAACTAACTGGTTCATGTGGGACACTCTCTCCTTCTTTGTGGTCTTCCCCTCCTTCCTTTTTTTCTCCTTCTTTAGGAGTTTGCTGTCTACCGAGACATCCAGTAAATCCAGCTACCATAGTAACTCCGGCTAATTTTAAAATTTTCCTCCTAGAATCAAATTTCTTTGACATCTAATTTTTATAGGGTTATATTTATTTTAAAATACATGATTATTATCAGTAAATTAGGAAAACCAAAACAAATTGGGGTTCGCAATTGAGAGGGTAAATTTTAAAAATTTAAACCTGAAATTCTAAGTACTTGAGAATTACTTATAAAAGATCTACAGTACTTGTTTTTTCTGATAAAAACTTAAAAATTTAATAATTAATTTTTAATTGCGAACTCACATTTTACCCTAATGATATTTTTTAGTTAAAAAATATTTTACATCCTATTTTACGGATTTTACACCTGTTTTACATTCTTAATGGTTCTTAATTTTTAGCTCTATTTACTGTAATTATAAAAATTATTTTACACCTTTTATGGATTTTTACCATCTATGTAGATAAAAAGAACTTATTTCTTAACTTATCTTGAATAAAAATATAGAGCTTAGTGGTTATCCTACAAACACGAAACTATGAGGGGATAATAAACTATACCTAAATCCTTCTATGGTTTAACACATCCCCCAGTATTCTGAATAAAAGTACGTATTTGTGTGTGGCTATTTTTTAGATTTGTTGCGTTATTTTTTGTATATATCTAAAAATTCATTGTTTATGTTTTCTATAGTGGTCGTTTTTTGTTGTATTCTAATATGTTGTGTCTATCCATTTTTAGTAGATGATTCTGGTATAAGGACACATAGACGCTTTTACGTTCACTTTTGATTATTTTGTTGGGTGGTTTATTTTTTTCTAAGGCAGCAACATGTTTTTATAGTTCTCTAACGGAAACATCTTCCTTTTTATATAAAACCTCCAGTATGTGTCTTCTTCTAGGATTGCTTAAAACCTCAAATATATCACCCAGTGGTATATTTTTACTTATAACTTCATCCAAATCTTATCCCAATATTTCATAATATTATATCTATAGTACTATATCCTATATTTATTTAGGGTTTATTATCAAATATATTTAAAACACTAAAGATATTTATGTTATTATTTATTTTTTAAATATATTATTTGTTGGTAGTATAACTTTGTTATAAGATGGGGAATGTATAAGTGTATGTTTTTATTTTAACTTAGTTTTATATAATAATAGTTTAATATTAAAAAAGAAAATGGCCGAAAAATATATAAAGAGCTATGTTGAAAAAGATACCTATGGGTATTGATAAAGGAAAATACCATATAAATCATAAAGACACAGAAAATGATGAAGTCAGTGTTTCATTAACATTAGCATTATCTAATATTTTGGATAGACAACCATCAGATATTGATATTGATAGATATTTCAATATGGAGGGGCTAAACCAAATATTTCAAAGATTTAATCGAGATTCACCGATATCCTCCAAGATAACATTCCATATAGAGGAGTTTAAAGTAGAAATATATAGCAATAATGATATAACAATAACACCATCCAAACTAAAAAAACTAAACCCGATTCCAAACTCTCTAATATACAACAAGTATCTAAGGCTTAACACAGCCACCAGTATTTTCTAGAAATATACGTATTTTATATAGCAGTCTTTCTTCTTCTATAGACTATATACTTCTATTTGTTGTTTGGTTGGATAGCTTTGACCAAAACTATATACCTTATTAATTAATAATTATAGATAATCATATAATGTATAATATCACAGAAAACTTTCGGAGGTTAAATATAGAAGAAGATAGCTTCGAATTCTCTCCTAAAACGATTACTGGTTTATACCTTGTTTTTGGTTTTAGTTTCCTAGTGTTTTCTGATATAGTGCTTCCAAGATATTTTTCCGGTGAATCCCTAATAAATCTACAGCTACTAAAAGGCACAATAGAGGTAATATTTACAGGTGGCTTAATATTTTATTTAACTTCTAAGAGCCACCATATACTAGAAAACACAATAGATAGTTTAGAACAAAAGAAAGAAGAAGTAAATGTATTAAACCGTGTTTTACGACACAATATCCGTAATGGAGTTAACACAATTATTCTATACTCAGAAATTGTAAAACAAGAAATAGAACAAGAAACTGAAGACTTAGAAAAAAACCTGGATAAAATCATAAATAACGCAAAAGAACTAGCAGAACTAGGTAATAGCATACGGGATATACAGAAAGCAAAAAACACTGAACCACAAGAAACAGTAAACATAAAAAAACTAATAGATTCCGTAGCCAAAAAAGCCAAAAATAACCACCCAAAAATCAATTTCTCAATAAAAAACAATACAGACACAGAAATATTAGGACACCCTAATATAGAGTTTATTTTTATGGAACTGATAAATAATGGGATAGTACATAATGAACTACCTATGGATGAAATAGAAATAGAAATAGAAGCCTTAGAAAATAAAGATACAGTATCGGTCTATATAGGTGATAATGGCCCTGGTATTCGGGATGAAGAATTAAAACCTATACTTGAGGGAAGGGAAAAACCGTTATTCCATACAAGCGGATTCAATCTCTGGGCCATAAAATGGATCTTAGACAGACTAGATGCAGA
>JAHENH010000127.1 GCA_018609935.1 Halobacteriales archaeon
AGAAAGGGGGGGAGAGGGGGAGAATAAATAGAGTGTTTCTAAAGTTGTATATTATAAGATAAGTTTAACAAGAGAGAGAAGTGAGGATAAAAAGAACTGTTATATTTTTTAATGAGGTATATTGTCAAGCTCTTTGTTTTCACTTAGTTGAGTTAATGCCTGATTCAAAAGTTCCCGAATAATATACTCCTCATAATGCTGGGTCTTACAATATTCACAAGGCTTCATCTCTTTAGCAACTTTTTCTATTTTATCTCCATGTTTCCTAACAAGTTTTTCTATAAAATTATTTAGAAATCTTTGTGTCGTATCAAAAGCTTCTAAAAGTTCTTGGTCAGAATTTTCTGGAAACTTGTATGAAAAAACTCTTGTATTAGATTTATAGTATTTCTGTGTTGCACCACCAGCTTCTTCAAGCCGTGAAAGCTCCACCATACCAGCATCCTTTAAAACATTTACATGGTGTCTAATAGTAGTTTCTGCTTTATCTTCTCCTCTATTTTTTAATTCATCTTTTATCTCTTCTATATTCATTTCTTCATCGGCCAACATATCAAGTATTTTAGCTCTAACATCGTTCTCTAATGCCTTCGCTTTTTTTGGATCAGTAGTTATCACATTCTCTATTGAAACATCAGCCTCAAGTAAAGCCATATTACTATATATATAAAACTAATACTTTAAAAATAATAGTAAAAATATCAATTCATAATAACTAAAATGGTATTGCTACTAGTTTTATGATAATACTTAAGTTATTTCCTGGACAAAAAATACATAGGTAATGTCAGTCAAACAGGTACAGTACAACGTTGGAGGGATGGGCTGCTCGTTCTGTGCTGAAACCATCAATAAAGCCTATAAACGCACAGAAGGCATCAAAGACACCGACGTAAGCTTAGCACACGAAGAAGTCTTAGTTAAATACGATAGCAACGTAATCTCTGAAGTAGATATCAAGGACACACTTCGCGATCTTGGTTATACTATTAGGGATCCAGATAAACAGAAACGTTTCGAAGAACAACAGAAAGAACTAGATACAGGTAGAAAAAGACTGATTATCAGTGGAACTGCTTCAATTTTCTCACTCATTCTAATGGGAATTATGGTGATTCGCCATGACTGGAATATTTTCGCCGAGACTAATGCCCAATGGATGTGGTATGGATCTCTCTTTCTTGCACTTATTACAATGTTTGGTCCTGGACTCTATATTAAAAAGAAAGCCTACAACAGTCTACGCCGCAGAATTTTGAATCAGCACGTACTATTAGAGACAGGTGCATTTGCAGGTCTTACTGGTGGATTACTTGGATGGTTTGTATTCAAAGACTTCCCAATAGTACACTTTTTCCTTGTATCAACCTTCATAACTACATATCATATCCTATCAGAATATACTAGTCTGGTTGTGCGTACTCGGGCTTCTAGAGCAGTTCAAAGCTTGATGGATCTTCAACCAGATACAGCTCGAAAAGTAACTAAAGACGGTCAAATAAAAGAAGTTGAAGTGGACAAACTTGAACTTGGTGATAAAGTCCGGGTAAAACCTGGTGAGAACATTCCTATCGATGGAAAAGTTATAGAGGGACAGAGTATAGTGGATGAGTCGGTAGCGACTGGAGAGTCAACTCCAATTGATAAGACTGAAGGCGACAAAGTCATTGGAGGTAGTATAAATAAAACTGGATCTCTTTTAATTGAGGTTACGAAAACCGGAGAAGACGCTTTCTTAAATCAAGTAGCTCAGCAAATTGAAGAAGCCAGGGCTATGAAACCAGGAATCATTCAGATAGCTGACCGTATACTCAAATATTTCGTACCTGGCGTTCTATCAATAGCTGTTTTTGCATTTCTTTTCTGGATAGTTATTCCTACTGCCTTTCCTAGTAGTTTTCTCGGAACAAGTCCGCAGATCGAAACTGCGGTGTTCGCTGCTCTTTCTGTACTTGTTTTAGGTTATCCGTGTGCTTTGGGTATGGCAACTCCATTAGCGTTGATCCGAGGAGGGGGGGAGGCAGCTAAACATGGCATCTTAATGCGTAGTGGTGATGCTTTTCAGGTTTATAGAGATGTTGATACAATTATTTTAGATAAGACTGGAACCATTACTAGGGGAAAGCCTGCTGTCAATTCAGTAATTGGTATTGGTGAAACAGTTGAAGATGAAGTGCTTTGTAAGGCAGCAAGTGCTGAAATGTTTTCAGAACATCCCTTGGCGGATGCGATACTTGATTATACTGAAAAACAGGGTGTGAGTTTTTCTGATCCTGAAGAGTTTAATTCGGTGACTGGTAAGGGCGTAGAGGCTTCTGTAAAAGGAGAGAAATTGTTAGTGGGTAAACCAAGTTGGCTTGAAGAAGATGGGGTTGACCTGAGTAAAGGTAGAAAGAAAATAGAGGAACTTCAGAGTCGGGGACTCACTACTATTGGAGTTGTAGTAGAAGGAAAGTTGATCGGTTTAATAGGGATTGGAGATGAAATGAAGGAAGATGCTGGTTTCACTGTCCAGCGGATGAAAGATGCAGGGATTGAGCCTGTAATGATAACGGGTGATAATGAGCGTACTGCTTGGACAGTAGGTGGAGAGGTAGGTATAGATCGGGTGATAGCTGAGGTTCTTCCTAGTGAAAAAAGAAGAGAGATTCAAAGACTTCAAGATGAAAAAGGTGAGGTTGTGGCAATGGTTGGTGATGGTATTAATGATGCTCCTGGTTTGACACAGGCAAATGTAGGGATAGCTATTGGTGCAGGTACTGATATTGCTATTGAGAGTGCAGATATTGTTTTAATGGGTGATAAGCTTAGTGGTGTAATGGATGCTTATGAAATTGCTAAGATTAGTTATAGGAAGACTAGACAAAATCTATTTGGAGCGTTCAGTTTTAATGGTATAGGAGTAACGGCGGCTACTACTGGCATTGTGCATCCTGTTTTTGCTATGATTGCGATGGTTTTGTCAGTTTCTGCAGTATTAGCTAACAGTTTTGCTGGACAGTTGCTTTCAGGAGAAAGTATTAAAACTGACTTCGCTGTAGAAGAAGTTGATTCTGACAATGGTGAAAATTCTGAAATAGAAAATGAAGCTGGAGAGACGTTTAATGGTAAGTCGGGCCGTGGAGAAGTGATATTTGAAGTAGGTCTTAATTGTGGAGGCTGTGAACAGAGGGTTAAAGAAAATTTATCAGAAAAAGCCGGAGTAAGTGAAGTCTCTGCAAATGCTGATAGAGAAAGAGTTAAAGTAGAGTTTAATCCGCATATAGTAAGTGTTGAAGATTTAAACTCTCAAATAGTTGAATTAGGATATAAAACAAAAAAAGAGAGTAAAAGAGTGATAGGGTGAAACTAAATTTTTCGTTTTGGTATTAAAAATATGCTAAGGATTAATTGCTTGGGAAATATACGTTAGTATATGGAAAAGTATAAGCTAAAAGTTGGGGGGATGTCTTGTAGTGGTTGTGAAGAGAATGTTGAGAATGCGGTAAGTAAAGTAGAGGGAGTATTAGATATAGATGCTGACCATAAAAATAATAAGGTGGATATAACTACTGAGTCGGAAAATATTGACAAAGTGGAAAAAGCGATCTATAACGCTGGATACGATGTAGAAAATTAAAGCCGAAACCATCTATAAAAGTAAGAAAAGTTAGACTACTATATTTTATACTGTATTACCCTTAAAAAACGTATTTAGAGAAGTTAGGGGAGTTTTTCCTTGTAATTCCTAAATAGAGTAGTTATAGTTACCCACATAGTTAAAAAGATCTATATCAAATATTTTTGATAATAAAGTAGATAGAATAGAAAAAATAGATCCTAAAGCATGTAGCCATCTATTCCACGCTTAGCTAGATCCCTCAAACGCTAAAAATGGGGATGTAAGACAGAAATTTGAGGAACAGGGAGGAGGTGCTATATCTCTGGCAGTAGCAAGTGGATCAATGTTTAGTAGAATTGGATACGATTTATTCTCGATTGATACAAGAAATGGAAAGAAAAACTGGAGATATCCAAACAAAGGTAGTTATTCAGGATCCATAC
>JAHENH010000128.1 GCA_018609935.1 Halobacteriales archaeon
CTATCTACAGTTAAAGTTAAATTATCATTATTTGCTCCTGCTGTATCAACCTTAAGACCTTCATAAGGCAAAACAACATATAAGTCATCATTTTTCCACAATGAAAAAGGGTTTGTAACATCAATTTCTGCATTTGATGTAGTAACAGAATTTCTAGTTTTTACTCTTGGTAAAAATCTATAATTTCCATCAACTTTTGAAACAATAGCACCCGAAGGAATTGTTCTTTCATCATTATCATCTAACGGAACATTTTTATTTTCTAAAGTAATATTTCTAGTAAAATAATTTGCATTATTATGAGCCAAAATTGCTGGCGAACGTTGATATCTTCTTACATTTTTATAAGGCATAAATAAATTCTCCTTTTAATTATCTATTTTTTCTCATTTCAATGTTATTTCTAGCAATTTCTTCAACTTGTTTTTCTTGTTGTTTTTCAAATTTTGCTTCTTCATCTTCAACTTGTTGATCTGCAATTGCTCCAAAAAGTGCGTTTTTGCCTAATTCAAGTTGACTAAAAACAGATAGAACTTTGTCAATTGCATGAAGTTCAGATTCTAAAGAAACATTATTTGCTTCTGCTGTTTGACTAAAATATGCTAATTGTTCATCATTTGCTTGTTGGAAATTCCCCAACATCCATTCACGAACAACGGGAGGCATATCACCACTTTGTACTAAATTTTCAGCTTGATTAATTCTTTGATTTAATCCTTCTTTTAGATTTTTTTCAGCTTCAAATTTTGCATTTTGTTCTTTTAATTGTTGTAATTCTTGTTGAATATTACCTTGATTATCTTGTTGTTGATAATTTTGATTTAACAATTCACTATTGTTAAAATTGGCTTTTTGGTTTTCAGAACTTTGTTCATTAAAATCCATTTGTTCAGAAACCTCTTTCCAACTTTCAATTGCTGCTTGATATAAATCTTCAGCATCTTCTTCATCTAATCCAAAATGTTCTACCATTGCAATTACAAAATCTTCATCAGGAATATTATCTCCTGTTAAAACATTTGCAACATCTTCTTCATCATTTTGAGTATTTTCAGCTAAATCTGCAACTAAAGTATCTATAGAATCATAATCACTCATTACACCTAGTTCTAAAAGTGCAGCTCCAAATCTATTTTTTAGAACTTGTTGTTTTGTAATTTCAGATAATTCTTCTTCCATTTGAGAATTTCCTTCTCCTTCTTCCATTCCTTCTCCCATAAATTCTGCTTTTTCATTTTCTAATTGTTGAAAAAGTTGATTTTTTCTTTCTTCACTAATTTCACCTTGATTGAAAGAGGCTTCAATATTATTTTTTACTTGATTATACTTTTGTTGTAACTCTTGTTGATTCATTTTTGATCTTTATTGTTTCCTACAATTTTTTTCAATTCTTTTCTTTTTTGTTTGTTTTCTTTTTGATTTAATAATGTAGTTGTTAACCCAATTCCACCACCTAATAAAGCTCCAGCCCTACCAATACCTGTTTGAGCAGCTAAATTTTTATTTAAAGGATTTTTGTTTAATCCACTTTTTGATTCAGATAAGGCTTCCTGTTCTAATTGATTTTTTCTATTTTCATCAACATTAAAATTTTCATTTTTAACTTTTTCTAAAAATAGTTCATCAGCATCTTCTTTAATTAATTGATCAGATAAACCTTTTCCAAATGGTTTTTTATTTTTTACAAACTTATCAATTTTTTTAGGAGCTGCATTTGTAGATAAAGCAGGAATTAAAAATCCAATAGAACCACCTGTAATTGTTCCAGAAATAGCATCCTGAACTTCATTATTTTTTCTTCTTTTTCTATCTTCTAAATATAGTGATGCTAATTTTTCTGTTTCATTCATTTTTAAAAAATTATACTAATTTGATTTTAACAAAAAGTTATTGTTTTTTACTATTTAATAATTTTTCACTACCAACACCCAATCCAATTAAAGAAGATCCTAATCCAACTTTTCCTGTATTTGTTTTAAGAAAATCATTTCCATTTCTTAAAACTCTATCTTTAAAATTTAATCCTAAACCATTTTTATAAAATTTATCTCTAGAATAAATTCCTGCTAAATCTTCAATTGCACCAGTAAAAATTCCACCAACTTTTGTTCCTATATTTTTATTTAAATTAGCTCTTTTTAATCTATTATTATTAGAAACAGCACGACTATATAATCCTTCTTTTGGATCATTAGGATCTATTTTTTGGAATTGTGCTAAAAAATACATTTATAAAAATTTATTCTTCATTTTCATTTCCTGCTAAAGCACCAGCACCAGCAGCACTAAGACCTAATAAAGTAGCTCCTAGTCCAACTTTTCCTGTATTACTTCCAGCAAATCTTTTAGCAGCTGCTGCTCCAGACATTCCTCTACCAAAATTATATTTACGACCAATAGAGTAATCTCTTCTAGCACCAGCAAAATCATCTCTAACACCTCTCGCTGCAGTTTTTGTAGTATCAACAGGATTTTTTGCTATTGCTGCAGTATTTTTTAATCCTTGCTTAACTCCACTTGCAGCACTTCTTGCTGATTGATTAATTCCAGATCCAGTACCTCTAACATCTTGTTTTAACTGATCAACAAATCCTCTTTTATTTTTTCTTTTTCTTCTATAAGTATTGGCTAAAGCACCAGCACCAGCTAAACCGCCAGCACCAGCAGCACCAGAGGCAATATAATTGGGACTATCTTCAAATTGTGCTTGATTTCTGTTGTTTTGTTCACTAACTAAACTTTTAATGCTGTATTGTTTGTTTGCCATAATTTTTAATAATTTATCTTCTTAATCAATATCTAATATAACTTATTTATTTTCACTTTTTAATAAACCATCTATTGAAAATTTAGCATATTCTTCTTCATTATTAAAATTTTGATTTCCTCTAGCCATTAATTGTTGTTGAATTAATTGTCTATTACTCATTTGATTTTCAGGAACATTTGTCATTTGATTTCCCATTTGATATTGTTTCATAGGTTGATTAGGAGATTGTTGATTTTGATTCATAATTTGTGGATTTATTTCTAAAAGTTCCATAATTTTTTGTGAATATCCTTGAATTGCATTCAACAAATAATCTTCTTTATTATCAATATTTTCTGAATCTAAAATATTTTTCATTAACTGAAAAAATGATTCATATAATTCATCACTTTCTTGTCTTAATTGTTCATAAGTTTGTTGAGTTTGTTGTAATTCTTCCCAAGTTAAAGGTTCTGTAAATAAACCCATACCTTTAATTGCTGGCATAGGAGTTAAAGAAATTTCTTTAATTGTATCTGAAACAAAATCTAATCCAGGAGAAATAGTTTTAATAATTCCATCTTTAGCTTTTTCAATTGCATCTTTACTTTTTAATACAACATTATTTGTAAATAAACCTGTTTTTCCAAGTAAATCTTGATGTCTTTCATCTGATAAATCTTCTTTCTCAATAGGTCTGACAACCCATTCTCCTTCTACCGAACCAACAGTATTTTCAAAATCTTTTTTATGATCTTTTAAAACTGGAATATTTGAACCAGAACTGAAAAACGATTTTGTATTTTCAGCAATTTTTTTTAATCTATCAGGTGTTAATTGATGAACTCTTCCTTGATTATCTTTTTGATCTCC
>JAHENH010000129.1 GCA_018609935.1 Halobacteriales archaeon
AAATAGTAGCTATAGGGCTTATAATAGATTTCTATATAGGCTTGTGTAATTATATAGCTTCTATGGAATTTAATTTTGAAGGAGGAGAGTTTATAGGATGGATACCCACAGAAGAAAAAGTAAACGAATTATTCAGATAAAAATATAAAAATATATTAAATGTTTGAATTATTATCAACGTTTTTACAGTTTCCGACTGAAAGTTTTATAAATAACTGGTGGATATTTCCAGCATCAATTCTTTTTTCTCTTATAGCTCTGTCATCTGGAGTATCGGGTGCTCTTTTTTTCAGTCCTTTTTTTATGCTCATAGTAGGGCTTTCACCATCTCAAGCTATTGGTGCAGGTCTACTAACAGAAGTATTTGGTATGGGGAACGGACTACGGTCATATGTAAAACAAAATGTTGTAGATTATAATACTGCAAAATGGTTACTTTTAGGTTCTATCCCTACAGTAGTAATAGGAGCATTAATATCTCACTTAATTGATCCAGGCATTTTGAAATTAATTTTTGGATTTGGACTATTATTATTAGGGGGATTTCTACTTTTCTATCCGTCACCTGAAAAATGTAAACCAGGAGAACGTGAAGAAGAAATCCTAAAAGAAAAAGCAAAAGACAATACCTATACAGTTATCAAGACGAGAGATGGTGAAAAGTATGAGTATAAAACATGTTGGAGACCTCCTGGAGTTTTCTTATCATCTATAGGTGGATTTATAACAGGTCTTATTAGTGCTGGTTTACCTGAAATCTCTACTACCCAATTAATTATTAGATGTAGGCTACCTCCAAGAGTTGCAGTAGCAACAAGTGTATTTGTTTTAGCTATAACAGCTATAGTTGGTGCATCTATACATGCATTAAGTGCCACACCTATTTTTTATGTTGTAGGATGGAGCATACCTGGAGTCTTAATAGGAGGTACCATTGGTACAAATATATCAAAGTATATACCTAGTAACTTAATGGAAAATACCCTTGGAATAATTTTCGCAATAGTAGGAATAATTATACTTACCTTACAACTTGTAGTCCAATAGTTAAAAACTAGAAAACTCAAGTTAAATAGTGATCTATTCGTGTTAAGTGTTTATTTTCTATTTAATATTATCTAGAGAGTTTATAATAGAAATTGGGCCTAAAACTATAAACTAATTTAGTTTTCTATATACCTAATTAAAATTTAGTATAAATATATAATATATAAAAAATTATAGTTTTTCAATAACCTATAACATGGGAGTAATATACTTACCTATAGTATAGCTTAAATTTTTATATCTACTTTTATTTTTTTAACCTATGGAGAAAAACAAAATAATACAAAAAAAATAAAAAAAGAACAGAGAGAAAAACAAAAAAAGAAAAAAATCATGTCCTGAATGCACATCAGAGAAACTAATAAAAAATTCTAAAAGAGCAAAAGTAGTATGTAAAAACTGTAATTTATTGACATCCTCCCGCGCCTAAAGACGCGGGAATCCACAAAGTGGATATTCAGGTTGCGCGTTTCCTCAGTTCTCAAGTACGCTTTCGCGTGGAACGTCGACGGTTGCCACCGAGTTGTGACCAACGGTGTGCGTTACAGCGCGTACAGCCCTGTCAATGGAGCCTTCCTCCCCGCATACAGCGGGCGTGAAAAGACGGCGGGTTCTTCAACCAGCGAGATAGCACGGTTCGCGTCAGCCGAACTGCTACGCCGTGCATGGTTCTCCCTCCCGTTGTGCGATATTTTCTGAAGCGTTCAGGTCGGCGTGGCGTCTCCGACCGCACTCTGAACACGAAAAGAGGTCGCCATCACGGGCTCCCATCGAACCACACGCTGAACACTCCTGACTAGTATGGTACGCATCAATTTTCTCGACGCGGATACCAGCGCGTTCGGCTTTGTACGTGATGAACTGTTGGAGTTGGCGGAAGTGCCACGAGTGGACGCCCGACCACGAACCGTTCTCGCGGATGCCTTCGAAGTCTTCTAGTTTAATGACTGGGTTCTCGAACTGTTCCGCGAACATGACGAGGCGACGGGAGAGTTTGTGATTCAGGTCTTTGATTCGACGCTGTTCTTTGTCACCCACACGGTTGCGTGCACGAAGCGCACCCGCTTGTTGGAGCGAATCGCGCAGGGAACAATATTTGCGTCGAACATACTTTGCCCCACCACCTGACACCACCATCAACTCATCTTCACCATAGGCCGTTACAGCGAGGATGTGTCGTTCACCAATATCGACGCCAACAGATGTCTTGCCTGTCAGCTTTGCCTCATACTCGATATTAAACGTACAGAACCAGTTGTCGCCACGACGGTAGACCTATAGACGTGCCTTCTTGGCGTCTCCCTCGACCAGTCGGTCTACAGGGTCTGCAATGTCGTCATACACTTCGACGGGTGTGTACCACCATTGGGAGACGCAGGGGGAAGCCAACAACGACTGTACCGTTCTCGGTCATGTCAAGTTCCCAGTTCTGATTGTTGACAGCGAACGGTTGACTTTCTCGATAGCGAACCTCTCCACCCTTACTGTGGTCAGATTTTGCCTCTCGAATAGCTTGACTCTGGATGGCCAAGTAGAGGTCGTTGTCAATGCTGGCCGTGGTCACGGATTTGTCGAAGTCACCGTTTTCCCATCCGTCGATACAGAACTTTTTGGTGTCATGGTAGAATCGAGTGGCATGTCGCCACTCTTTCCGCCGTAAGAGGGATGGATTGTAGAACTTCGCGGTAACAGCCACACCAACCATTACATTTGTAACTGCATATGATTACTTAAATACCTGCTAGAATGTCAGGCCATGCTATCGACAGTAGATTGCGTAGGATTCATCCTAACCCTAAACAGTCAGACATTCTCCTTACATCTCTGTAATAGAAGAAGAACAGATAGATCCAAGACACCATACAAAAATACTATATTTTCTTTATAAATTTTTCCTCCCTATTAATATTTTGGAGTTGATATTCACTAACTGGAGATCTAATTAGATATGAAATTCAATTTTATTAAAGTATTATTAGAGGAATTTAATGAAATTTTATTGTATTTTTAGGTTGTTTATAGTATGTTATATAGAGTACAGAAGTTTATTAGTAGTAAGCGTAGGCTAGATACAGTAAGTAGTAGTACAGTTTCATGTTTTTAGAGATAAATGATATATATTAGTGAAAACCACACGGAAAAGCTAAAAGACTTATTCTACTTTTTGGAGTGTGATCTGTATTTCTTTTTTGTTTTCTCCTTTAAATTCTAAATGTCCCTGAGATTTACTTACGACCCAATATACTATCCATAGACCTAAGCCTTCAGAATGTGAAAGAGAATTTTCGTCACCTTTTTTTATAACTTCAACTTCCTCTTTTGGAATTCCTGAACCATTATCAGAAAAAACTATATCTATGTCATTTTGTTTTTCAGATATTGATATTTCTATTTTTGGAGTTTGATTAGGATTATGGATTATTGAGTTTTCTATTATTTCTTTTATAGCTATATCAATTTCAGGTATTGCATAAACTTTATTATGAGAAAGATTTGTTCTTATTTTGGCCCTGGGATATTTCTCACTTATTCTTTTTACAGTCTGGTTTATCTTAACATTTATATCAATTTTTTGTGGTTTTCTATTATTAGAAATTACTTTATCTATTAATCTAGCTTTTTCACCTAGATCTATTATATCTCGGGTGTTTCTCTTAGTTTTTTCCAATATTTCTTTAAAATCTAGGTTTTCTGTAATTCTATCCTCTAAATATTCAATATTGTTTAATATTATACCTATTTTGTTTTTTATATTATGCCTCAGCACTCTATCCATTATTATTATTTGTTTTTTTCTTTCTTTTTGGGAGAGTTCATGGCTTATCATATTTGCGAGTATATCCATAAAGGATTTCTCTAATTCTGTAAATTCTTTTTTTCTATTTTCTATATCTAAAAAACATATAGATCCATAAAGAGAGCCATTTTTTTCCAGCTTAGTTCCTATATAGCAACTAAAATTAGATAGTTCATAGGCAGGATCCTCTTTCCAACCCTGTTTTTCTGCATTTTCTATAGTATGAATGTCTTCTAATTTTATAGTTTTTTTACAATATGTATTCGATAGATCATTTTTTTTATTTTTTTGTGGTTTCTCATTAGAACCTGTAATTTCTATTTTATGTGTTTGTTTATTTAGGTTGATTTTTGATATAAACCCAATAGAAAGATCTAATCTTTGTCTACCTATATCAAGTAGTTTCTTTATTTTTTCATTAAAAATAAGATCTTCATTAGATGTTATTTCAAGCATTCTCTCGATCGATTTTTGATTTTTCTTAAGCTCTATTGCTTCCATACTATCTAAAAACAATATCTATTTTGCAAGTTATTTTTAAATTTTAGACTGTTTAAGAATATATATTTAATAAATAATTGAGGGATATTAATTTTATATATAAATAATCGAAAGATATTAAACTTATTTTTTAGGGAGGGAATCATTTATTTAATCTCTCTAGATTAATGATAGCTAAATATTTAAAAATAGTGCAAACCATATAGTAATAAACTAACTATTTGGTAATAATTTTCTTGTGAACTATCCTGACCTACTGCGTTCGGCTTACGCCTCCCTTGTTGAGGATGTGGCTTCCCTGTTCAACGAGGGAGACTTGCATTTGTAGAAGGCCCGGCTACTCCCAGGGGGCTTTATTTTTCACCTGTCCCTCGACCTACAATACGTTTTTTGTCTATGTCCGATTGAGCCTACAATGTTTCTTTCGGAAAACTAATATATGGATTAAAAACCTAAAAACCTCTTTTGTAAGGGGGGGTCCGTATATTTTCTACAGGAGAAACAGCGAGAGTGCCTCGGAGCTTGACCCGGGGATGGGTCGCGTCGGAGTATTTAAGTGATCTTGAGCTGTATAGTGATTAGGCACCGTGAAGGAGCTTAGAGACCCTAAGCTGAAGCGATGTAAGATAGGATAGACTCACCCTCTCTCAAAATACCGAGAGGCTGAAACGGAAGGCATCGGGCTGTATAAGACCAGCCGACCCTACTCCAAACAGCCGTCCGAGGTCATCATACCGAGATTGTCTGAAAGTGTTTATCTGGAGGAAAGCCCTTCGACCCCTAGAGGTCGGGTTAGTTCACTTAACAAGGTTAGGAAGAGGGACTTACTACTCCCTTTACAAACCCACAAATTAAAAATTTTTGAGAAAATATCAAATATGTACATCAATTATAAAGAAATATAAAACTAATAATTAAATATTTCTACATATATCTCCAAGTTTTTATAACCACACCCCAAGAAGTTATACTAGCTATCCATCGGACTGCTACTGCTTTTTCACCAATCGAAACAAGAGTACTCTTATTTTTTAGGAGTATAGTTCTGGATTTTTTATACACCTATGTACTTCATGTAGCACTAGATGATGATTTCTATCTGATATCCATGTCAAATCGATGTTTTCTCTAAATTTAGATTTAAGTTGTTTTTATTGCAGATGTACCACCATAACCTAATTCAATCACTACGATAGAATTAGATATATATAAGTTAAAATTTTATTATTATTAATTTTATGCCAACCCTAAGGCTACCAAACGATTAATATAAACTTTAGATTAAAAAAACTTAATAGTATAAAGAAGAGGAATTATTATATAATAACAAACTGTACTTAATTTCTCAATATTTCTAATAAATATATTTCTTCAAATAACCTAAAGGTAAGATAAAATTATTGTTTCTTAACTTAATAATAAAGAACATGATAGAAAATAAACCAAAAGAGAGGGTATATAATGTCAGGTGAAGGGTTTGAATTAAAAGAGCCAGAAATAACAAAACATAAAATACTCAAAATAGAAGATCCACATTTCAACCCAGAAAACATCGCTATAGTTACGGGTGCGGCTTCAGGTATAGGCCAAGCAACCTCAATATCCTTATCACATAATGGAATTACTGTTGTTGGTACAGACATAGACGAAGAAGGTCTTAATGAAACAAAACAAAAAATAGAAAAAATAGGGGATAAGGAAAACTTCATCTCTAAAAAAGCAGATATAACAAAAGATGAAGAAGTAAAAAAAGTAGTCGAAAAGGCAGATGAACAAGGACAGATAAAGTTCATAGCAAATATAGCAGGAATGCAACATATATCTTCATTATCTAATTTTTCAATGGAAAAATACGATCTACTCCAGCGTATAATGCTTCGAGGGCCTTTCTTACTTTCGAAATTATCAATTCCTTATATAGAAAAAACAGAGGATGGTACTGGAGCAATAGCTAACATGTCTTCGGTACACGGACATTTTGCTACTAAAGATAAACCAGCATATATAACTACAAAATTCGGTCTCAGAGGCCTAACTCAAGCTATAGCAGCAGAGGGTGATGGAAAAATTAGGTCGTTTTCTGTAAGTGTAGGATATGTACTTACACCATTGATGATAAACCAAATAGAAGATACTGCAAAGGAACGGGGGATGTCCAAAAAACAGGTAGTAAAAGATGTAATGCTTGGACAGGCAAGGACTAAAAAAATGATGACACCTATAGAGGTAGCGAATCTTTTTACTTTTGGTTTCTCAAAGCATGGTAAACATCTAAATGGGGGAGATCTACTATGGGATGGTGGTTATACTCTAACTTATGAGTGAAAATTCAGTCACTAAAAACATAGCAATTGCCTGCCAAGGAGGTGGTAGCCATACAGCATTCACAGCAGGCGCTCTAAAAACAATACTAAAAAGCTGGGAAGAAGATAAATATGAACTTGTGGGCTTAAGTGGATCTTCAGGAGGAGCATTTAACGCTCTTGCAGCATGGTACGGTATAGTTACTAAAAATAAAAGTAAATCTATAGATATTTTAGAAAACATCTGGAATGATATGAAAGCAGATTC
>JAHENH010000130.1 GCA_018609935.1 Halobacteriales archaeon
ATACATTGTTTTCTGGAAAAGCATATTGATAAATATACAAAAATTTTTTTTAGTAAATAATGAAAAAATAATAAAGTGATAAGTTGTCTATATATAGATATGTTATGTCAGAAAAAGATATTGAAGAACTAAAAGATAAATTACCTAAAAAAACATTAAAAGCAGAGGTCCCTGAGGTATTATGGAACCTAGTGGATGTTGAACATACTTGGTCGGAATATAGTGGTAAAGAAAAAAGTAAATTTATACGAGGTTTAATTGAGAAGGGTCTAAAAGAAAAAACTAGAGTCTCTGAAAAAGAATTAGAAAATAGATATGATCAATCATTTCTAACAGAGGAACTAATAACTAAAGAAGAATTAGATAAAAAAAGAAACAAAAAATAAAAAAATAAAAACCGTATATTCAGTCTATTTTTTTACCTTCTAATTAACTACTGAGTTATTCATATTCTATCCATTCTCCATCAACTAAACCTACTTCTGGTCCATGTTCTTTTCTTTGCTCCCTTGAAATCCTTATAAGTTCCTCTTTTTTTGTTTCTGGATAGTCTTCGTCTTTTGGTTTTCCGCCCTCAAGAAGTATAGAAACGATTTCTAGGGCATTTTGATATGCTTCCATTTTTCCTGAGAATTCAACACGTTCTTTATCAGAACTTGCTTTATACATCTGTATTGTTACATATCCATGAAGTGTCTCCAAAGACTTCAAACCCTCTTTTATATTATCTTCAGAAACTGAATCTACCATAAACATAAAAAGATCTTAACATATAAACATATTTTCCATCAAAAAAATATACTCTAAGTAGGAAATATTACTTTTTATTATTGATATACAAAAAATGAACTTTTCTTTAGAAACTAAAACACTACTTTTTATATATCAGCTTTTATTATTATGTTTTTTGTTTTTAATATTTTTTAGATATGTTTTTTCTATATGGTTAATTTAAAACGTAATATAGGACTGTTTAAGTCAATTACTTATGAGGTTGGTTCTATTCTGGATGCTGATATATATGCTGTAATTGGGGAAGCAGTAGGTTTAACTGGTGAATCAGTTATATTTTTTTTGTAGTTGCTTCTTTTATAGCTATTTTCACAGGTCTAAGTTATGCTGAACTTGGATCCCGTTATCCGAAAGTTGGAGGTGAATATCTCTATTCAAAATTAGCTTTCAATAAAAAATGGATTTCAGACTTAACCGGTCTTTTTAGAGTTTTAACTGGTGCTATTTCGATAGTTGCTATATCTTTATCTTTTGCGGGTTATTTTTCTAGAATAGTATCACTTCCTATAATACCTATAGGGGGGGTAATCATTGTTTGTTCTTACATAAACTATTGGGGTATTGAAACATCTGCTAGAATAAATTTGTTGTTTACTTTAATCGAGGTTTTTGGTTTACTTATTATTATCTGGATAGGTATGGATACTTGGACTAATGTAGATATATATATATATTTTATAGATGGCTTTAATAGTGTAGTTAGTGCGTCTTTTCTTTTATTTTTTTGTTATGTTGGATTTGAATCTATCATTAATATATCGGAAGAAATGAAAAATCCTTCCAAAGCTATTCCTTAAGCTATTGGAGCTTCAATTGTTTTTTCTATACTAATTTATATATTAGTTGGATTGTCTTCTCTTGGACTAGTAGGTTGGGAAACGTTAAGTACTTCAAAGGCACCATTATCTGAAATTTCCTTGGCTGGATGGAGTTTCTTTGGTTTTATGGTTTTATCAGTTATTGCCTTGTTTGCTACATTTATTACTTTATTAATATTGCTAATTTCTACATCAAGGCTTATATATGGAGTTTCAAAAGAAGAATAAATTCATTTTCTGAAATATTTTTGAGGATACATCCTAGACGTGGAACACCATATATAGCTGTATTATTTATGGGGGTTTTAACTATACCATTTGTATTAATAGGAGATCTTGGATTTGTAGCTGAACTAGCAAATATCTCAATATTAATAATTTTTATTGTAGTAAATCCATCACTTTTACGTCTGAGATATACCGACAAACTAGATCAAGGATATAAAACCCCACTAAATATAGGTAAAACATCAATAACGGCAGTAATAGATTTTATATCAAGTTTAAGCCTAATACTTTTCTATATATACAATCTTTTTTAAGACACATCAATCATACTTCATAAATTATCTTTTAGTTTTTAATCACCTAGTTTTTTTAGTATTTCCATTGCTGCAGATGTATGTAGAGGTTTATTGTTATCTCCACACATATAATCCATAACACAGGCGGGACATCCGGATACACCTTTACATCCACATTGTTTAATTAGTTTTTGAGTTTTTTGTTTAATATCAAGAAATTTATCATATATAGAATAACTAAACCCAACACCACCTTCTACACCATCATATATAAACATAGTAGGTTTTGTTGTCTGTCTATGGAAGTTAGTACTTAATCCCCCAAGATCTTTTGAGTCCACCATAAGCTCCATTGGAGTCATATTTATCATAGCATGTTCAACAGCATGAATACCACCTATAAAAGAAGAGTCTGTATCATATTTATCATCTATTTTTTGTTCTAGTTCATCTGGTATCTCTATCCATACTATATGTGTATAGAGCTCTACTGGATCACCCAGACCTGTATAGCTTGTATCTATTATATTATCATTAGATATCTTTTTTTTATTATATTGAGTATAATATTCTTTAACTCTACCTGTACCACATTTTAAATTAAAATCCTTTATTTTTTTAGACCCCCTCTCTTCAAGATCATCTATCTCTACTTGTCTAAGCGTTTCTGTATAGTAATCTACATCTGTAGGCTCTAATATTATCCTTGGATTCTCAGTATCCTCTTTAAATTCCTCCACCATATAGTATTTTCCTTTATGTAGATAGATGGATCCAGGATGAAAATCACGATACGCTCTATTTTTGTCAATTGATGGAAGATTTTTTCTTCCTCCATCTTTTTTTATTATAACATCAAATCTTTCTTTTCCTGTAGCATAGATATCAACCTCACCTTCTGGTCTACCCCCACCATTATATCTAAGACCTACATCTAGGTTTCCAGACATTTCGTTTCTTTTGCGAAATATATTTGACACTTTTTCTATTCTTTCATCAAAATATGCCGTGTCCTCACGTGTTAAAGGCATTTCTCTTGATGCGACAAGAACATGTTGAGAAAAAACCTGATTATTATCTAGATCTACTACAGCATCCTCTATTTGGTTTTCAAAAAGATATTCTGGATTACGCATTATAAATTGATCAATACTATTATTCATAGCTACCAAGACAGACAAAGCATCCTTAGTTTCTCTACCAGAACGTCCTATTTGTTGCCAAAAACTTACCCTGCTTCCAGGATAACCACTCAGTATAGAAGCCTCAATAGATCCAATATTTATACCAACCTCCAATGCAGGCGTTGAAACTACACCATCTATATCTCCAGATCTAAATCTTTCTTCAATCCTACGTCTTTCTTTTTTAGTATAACCAGCATTATATGGTTCAATGACAGTTTCATTGTCATTGTAATCTTTTTCTAGAATTTCTCTACACCATTTACAATTAAGTTCAGTCATTTTTCTACTTGATGCAAACATCAATGTCTGTTCCCCATACTGTGTTAGATGAGCCAATATTTCACTAGATTCTCTATGACTAGAACGTCTCTCTTCTATACCTTCCTCATTAATATATCTAGGAGGATTCCAAAAAACAACCTCACGTCTACCACTTGGGCTTCCATCTTCATCTATTACATCAACATCTCTTCCAGACAAACAACTAGAATGTTCTCCAGGATTTCCAATAGTAGCAGAACTAAAAACCAGCTGTGGATTTGAACAATATCTATTACTCTCTGAAATTCTAAGCAATCTTCTAAGAATCCAAGCTACATGCATACCCTCTATTCCGGTATAAGTATGAGACTCATCAACAACAACTAAATCAAGATTGGAAAATATATTATTCCACCCACTATGATGTGGAAGATACTGATTCAATCCAGAAAAATTAGATAATACGACATTACAATTTTCTCTAACTTTTCGCTTTTCCCTACTAGATACATCTCCATCATAAACACCTATTTCTATATCAAGTTCTAATTTTCTATATAAATCTTCAAGCTCTAATTTTTGATCTCTAGATAAGGCCTTAGTAGGATATATAAGGATAGATCTAGAATCTTCATTTTTTAAAAAAAGATAAGCGATAAATAACCCATAAACTAGTGTCTTACCACTTGATGTACCTGTACTTATACATATATCCTCCCCATCCAATAAATATTCTAGGGATTGTTTCTGATGGCTATATAAATCAATATCTAGCTTATTAGATAAATCCTTAGGTAAAACCGAACTACTAGATACCTTTTTTGATTTTTCTCTTGGAATTTCTTTAATATGTTCTATCTGATTTTTATATTCGGGATATGTAGAAGATAATTGTCTACCCTCCATATCTATGTTTTTCTATATTTCTTTTTTATTTCTCGCTTATCAAGGTGTTTTTCTGTATTAGATATTTTATCATAAATATATTTCATAGCCATAACATCATCTTTACAGTATAAAATCCATTTCTCCCAATCAGGTTCTCTACCTGAACCTCTCATCCAAGAACTATATACTTCTCCAGCTTTGGAACCGGATAACCCCTTTATATTTTTTTCATATCCAAGCCGAGAAGAGACATCTCCAAGGCTGAAGGATCTTGTAGGTAAAGCTACACAAGACTTTGCTACTTCATGGAGAAGATCAATTTTTTCTGTTTCCTTCCAAGATTCTATATATTTTTCATCACCAAATCTATCAATAAAATCATTAAGATGTATATAATCAAACTGACTTCCATGCCAAGAAACAAAACAAACATCACCTCTAATACCATCTATCCATTTCAAGAAATCATTAACTATCCCCGATTTATCTGTTGGGTCTTCATTCTCTATAAAATATCTATAACTATTATTTCCTTCATCATATAGCCCAATCTGCCAAATAATATCAGGATTCAAAGAATCAGTTTCGATATCAATATATATACGCCTCTTCCCTTCTAATGGATCCTCATCAAACTTAACAATTTTATTTTTCTCTATAGCTTTAGCTCCAGCTATATATAAACAAGCATAATGAGGACCAACACCATTAATATCTAATAGGGACCTAGGATTAACATTTAAAAGATCCTCTCTAGATGAAAAACCATGTTTTCTAAGTTTTCTCTTAGCTTCACTCCCAACCTCAGGTACAGCCTGAATCCCAACCCTATTTATCGGTAAAGGCTCAAATGATATAGAACTATCAAGTTCTATACATGGAATTCTAACCCCCTCAATTCTCTCTATAGTATTAACCCCATATATATCAACTCCATTCCTAGAAAACTTATTACCAGCTTCAAGAGTACTAGTCAAATGAATCTTTTCACAATCTAATCCCTCCACTATATCTCTGTATTTACTAATATTATATATCTCCGTTTCAAAACTCTGCATATCTGTCTTTTGTTCAATAAAACTAGACAAAATACATAACCTACTACTAAACTCTCTACTATACACCTCCTCCATACTATCTATATCACCAACAGAAACCAAATCAAAATCATCTAACTCTAAAAACTCAAAACCAACTGAGCAATCTAATACATTAACTTTAGTTAAACCCTCAACCCTATCAATATCTTTTTCATCTAAATCACCATTTATAAAAAAAACTGAAGGATTAAAATACTCGGTAATATCTAATAAATCACGATCAGAATAAAAATCCAAAACCATTTTCTCTAAAGTAACTATTCTATCCCCCATACCTATAATACACTAATCCTAAATACACTAAAAGATATCGTGAACTATGCTTGATTGCCTTGTTCGTCCCCGCCTTTAGGATGTTGGCGATCTTGATTAAACTAGTTTTAGGATTTGGTTGAAAACGGGGTGTGGATGTAGTCTTCGTTTATTTCTTTGATTCGTGATTTCCGTGACGTAGTTCTCTGAAATGTTTTTGGTTCAAATCTTCAGTTCATCAACCATTTCTTTGTCACCGAATACTTTCTGTCTATACTTTACAATCATCATTAGGTGGTAGCTACAGCTGTGGACAGAATAAGATGAACTGCCAAACCATATTTTATACTATTGCTTATTTGATAACTTTTTTATTGGTTGTTGGGATTCATCCCTAACCTAAAATCGAAGATTTGGAAAGGAGACTTCTTGCCTAAAAGTTAAAACATGACTTGATTGAATTTAAATAAAATGTATTTTTTGTATTTATTTATATATTTTTTATAATATATCTTTTAGTCTTGGTAGCTTTCCACAACCTGGACATCTAACGTCTTTTGGAGGTCTATATTTCCAGTCACAGTTTTTACAATACCATAGAGGACTACTTGGACACCTAAATGGATTCATATTGTCAACTCTATTAAACATTTTATAGTTTATATAGATATTATATGTATGTATTTAGGATATACTTTTTTATTATTAAATTTTTGATTTTATCATGTGGGTTTATAATGGGAAGCAAATAAGACCTCTATTTCTTTGGCTAGGGTGATACACAGACTCTTTTACAATTGAAATATTAAATTGATTTATGTAAAAACAATCATCTATAATTAATGGAAGGGACATAGAGGTTTATCGGACAGCAATCATAAAACTAGATATTTCTAAACAACAATATAAGACAGCCTAAAAAACCATAGAATCTTTTTAAAATGCTTGTCAGAAATATGTTGATTATGCTTGGTATAACCGAGATGAAAACAACAACATTAATACACAGAAGACGTGGTTTCAGGAAAACGTCTATGAAAAAATAAAAGAAGAAACAGAGTTAAACACTGGTTTGATACAAAAGGCACGGATTATGGAAATAGATGCTCTGGAAAGGAGTTATTTCAAAATGTAGGGAAGGAAAAAAGCATGTAAACTACACTCTTATATCTAAATTTATAGCCTATGATAACAAGACAGTAACATATACTTAGGAGAGGTGTTCTCTTCCTACAATAGACGGTAGGATAAAAGTTGATTTCATACTTCCAGAAGATCAGGATAGTCCACAGGCAAAGTATTTTCTGATACATGAGGAAATGAAGAAGCCACTTTACACTATTGAAATGTAGAATACTATCTATACATATCTGTTTTTAAAGAGTTGGATAGAGATGAAAGTAATAGTAAATGTCAAGGTTCTAGGGACACTGTAGTTTTTGGTGTTGATTTAAATGTAACAGGACACTTTGCTGCTTTGTCTACTGGTTTGTTTTTAGGATCAGCAGGCTACATAAACATTATTTGTAATGAGTATGAGGAAAAGTGTGGTAAGTTATAATAAGAAGGTTGTGGTCTGGATATTTGATTAAACTGGGTTGGAGATCGG